>JBBQIF010000154.1:0-7015 GCA_038324665.1 Bacteroidia bacterium | reverse complement strand
CCTACAACAAAAAAGTCCCGCATTTTATTGCGAGACTTTTTGAAAATGTTAATAATTAGTAACCGCCCATGCCGCCCATATCAGGTGCATGGCTATGACCGGCTTCTTTTTCCTTAATATCTACCAAGGCACATTCTGTTGTTAAAATCATGCTGGCAACAGAGGCCGCATTCTCTAACGCCACACGGCTTACTTTGGTTGGATCTATAACTCCAGACTTAATCAGGTTTTCATATTGCTCAGTACGGGCATTATAACCGAAGTCATCTTTGCCTTCTTTTACTTTCTGAATAATAATAGAACCTTCGCCTCCTGCATTGGCAATAATTTGCCTAAGTGGTTCTTCCAAAGCTCTTTTCACTATTTGAATACCCGTGCTCTCATCCTCATTCTCACCTTTCAATGCATCCAATGCACTGATAGCCCTAATATAGGCAATACCTCCACCAGGTACAATTCCTTCTTCTACAGCGGCACGTGTTGCGTTCAAAGCATCGTCAACCCTGTCCTTTTTCTCTTTCATTTCCACTTCGCTGGCTGCACCAATGTAAAGTACAGCTACACCACCGGCCAATTTAGCCAGACGCTCCTGTAATTTTTCACGGTCATAATCGCTGGTAGTATTCTCAATCTGCGCTTTTATCTGAGCGATTCTGCCTTTAATAGCTTCTTTATCGCCCGCACCACCAATAATAGTTGTGTTGTCTTTATCAATACTGATACTATCTGCCTTTCCAAGATCTTCCATAGTTACATCTTCAAGTTTCCTGCCTTGTTCTTCGCTGATAACTGTACCACCTGTCAAGATAGCAATGTCTTGCAGCATTTCTTTTCTTCTATCACCAAAACCCGGCGCTTTTACAGCAGCGATTTTTAATGACCCACGTATCTTATTAACTACAAGCGTTGCCAAAGCTTCGCCTTCTACTTCCTCACTGATAATTACCAATGGCTTAGCAGTTTGCACCACTTTTTCCAATATTGGCAACAGGTCCTTCATGCTGCTTACCTTTTTATCATAGATCAGGATATAGGCATTCTCCAATTCCGCTTCCATCTTTTCTGCATTGGTAACGAAGTATGGCGATTGGTAACCTCTATCGAACTGCATACCTTCTACAACATCAACTGTTGTATCAGTACCTTTTGCTTCTTCTACAGTGATAACACCATCTTTACCTACTTTTTTCATTGCTTCAGCTATCAATTTACCGATAGTTGTGTCGTTATTGGCTGAAATAGTAGCAACCTGCTCTATTTTATTGATATCATCACCAATACTTTTAGATAATTTTTTCAAGGATTCAACCGTTGCTATTACGGCTTTTTCAATGCCGCGCTTTAAATCCATTGGGTTGGCACCTGCTGCTACATTCTTTAACCCCGTGGTAACGATTATCTGTGCAAGAACTGTTGCAGTGGTGGTTCCGTCGCCGGCAAGGTCAGCAGTTTTACTTGCTACCTCTTTCACCATCTGAGCTCCCATGTTCTCTATTTCGTTTTCAAGTTCAATCTCTTTTGCCACCGTAACACCATCCTTGGTAACAGAAGGAGAACCGAATTTCCTACCGATTACTACATTCCTTCCTTTTGGTCCAAGTGTAACCTTTACTGCATTTGCCAATGCGTCAACACCGCGTTTAAGACCTTCGCGGGCTTCTATATTAAAATGAATTGATTTTGCCATAAACTATTTTTGATTTGTTTGATTTTTGTTTTTTGATTGTATTTGTCACACTAAGCTTGCTGAAATACAGGGATACTGAGCGAAGCCAAAGTATGATCCTTTGATTTTATTTAATTAAGAACTAATCGCATTTTCACTAGCCACTAATTCCTAACCACTTGTTTCTATTAAATTATTGCGAAAATGTCGCTTTCCCTCATGATTAGATAATCCTTGCCATCCACTTGAATTTCTGTACCGGCATATTTGCCATATAATACGGTATCGCCTGCCTTACAAGTCATTGGCTCATCTACTTTACCTGTACCAACGGCTATTACAGTGCCGCGTTGTGGCTTTTCTTTGGCAGTATCTGGAATAATGATTCCACCTGCGGTTTTGAGCTCGGCAACCGCCGGCTCTACCAATACTCTGTCTGCTAATGGTTTTACGTTCATATTAAATATTATTTTTTTAAGATTTGATATAATGCAATTATCATTTTTTATGCCAAGTGGGATATGTCACACTATGACAGTTAAACTGAAGTCAATAATGGACAACAAAGGACAGCTTGTCACATGTTTTGTGTCAATGTTGTGAATAAGCGACTATTATATTTCCGTTAAATTTGCATTTTCTTAAACAAACAAATGCAGACTAATTTGCCTAAGGGCACACTTATTTCAGTGGGGGGGGCGGAAGATAAAGGAACGGATCTTGAGCTTGGTATTATAGCTAGGAACAATCTTAATTTTTTTGAAATCGGTATTCTTAAAAGCATTGTCAATGAAATAAATGACATTGATGCAAGGATTGAAATTATAACAACGGCTTCTCAGATTCCTGATGAAGTGGGTGCTAATTACCTGGATGCATTCGCTAAACTGGGTTGCCAGAACGTGGGTCACATGAAAATTCGCAACCGCGATGATGTGATGGAGGTTGAATACTTGGAGCGCTTAAAAAAGTGTAATGCCATTCTATTTAGTGGGGGCAACCAGTTGCGCCTTACTGCCATTTTTGGGGGTACAGATTTCCTTGACCTTTTGCACCACCGCTATGAAAACGAAAAATTTATCATTTCGGGAACAAGTGCAGGTGCCATGGCTATGAGTAATACAATGATATATCAGGGCAACGCAAGCAATGCACACTTAAAGGGTGAAGTTAAAATTACGACTGGCCTCGCCTTTGTGAAAGATGTCATTATTGATTCCCATTTTAATAAAAGGGGCCGCTTTTCAAGGCTCGCTCAAGCAGTAGCTGCCAACCCTTCCGCTGTTGGTATTGGGCTTGGGGAGGATACTGGCGTTATTATCCGCAATGGCTGCGAACTGGAAGCCATAGGCAGTGGTGCCGTCACAATTATTGATGGCAGGAACATTAGACATAATAATATTGCTGACATTGATGAAGGTGCGCCTATTTCTATAGAAAATATGATTGTCCACATCATGGAAAAAGGCAATTTTTATAATGCTAAAACCCGTGTTTTTGAAGCAGCAAATGTCAATGTGATTGAGTAAGTTGCATATTCCTATATATTATTTTGAGAACCTCGTTTAAATTAATAAATTCGCAACCTTTATTTATGAAAACTTTATTATCTCTTGTCATCCTCATTACCAGCTTATACACGCTAGAGGCCCAGAAAGTCAATTCAATTTCCGTCCAATCTGAAACCCAAAAAGTAATGGTTGGTAGCTTTGAAATTACCGCCAAAACAAAATTAAGCGATGTATTGCTTTATCTTGGAATGCCTAACAGAATAGAAAAAATAGCAGGCAAGGAGAGGCATTATATTTACGACAGCCTAGGCATAGCAATTGATGCCGGCAAAGAAGGTAAACTAGTGGAAGCAATCAGTATTAACTTCAATTGGGACAAGGACAAAAAAATTGCGAACATGTCTTTTAATGGTCAATTGAAATTAGATGATTTTAATATTACAGAACTCACCACTACAGACCAGATTAAACAAAATACTAAAGTAAAAGAAATCGTTTGCATGGGTCCTTCTATGTGCATGTCGAACCCAAGTAATGCAGGAATGGCTATAATGATCGGCTATAATTCTAGTGGTAAAATGACCCAAATTGCTTTAGGTTTTAAAGTAAAATAACTGTAGCATAGCGTAGAGACGCAATGCATTGCGTCTCTACGCATCATATTCCCCATCCCAAGGTGCGGAAAAGGAAATTTCATTAGGCATTAAACTAAAACAGTAGTTTTCATCGTCCTTGATGAAGCCATAAGAATAGCCATCAATTTCAGTTTTAAAAGTA
Source organism: Bacteroidia bacterium (assembly GCA_038324665.1). Taxonomy (GTDB): domain Bacteria; phylum Bacteroidota; class Bacteroidia; order NS11-12g; family UBA955; genus JABMMZ01. Next base: position 3,061 of record JBBQIF010000154.1, on the reverse strand, counting down.
TGGATGGCGATATCCGTGAATACCCCTTTCCCTCTACCTTCAAATAGATGTACTATATCAGGTTGCAATTCCCTGCCATCTAGCTCTGCAGTTGTACCAACAAAATGATGTTTGCTTTCAAGATGCACTCCTTCGCTGTCAAAAACATGCAATACGACAAACTCCTTTCTTCTTTTTTGCCAGTCGGAAAGAATGGGCAATGAATGAAAAAAAACCTCCAATGCCATAAACTGCCTGCCATCTTCAAATTTCCCTATGTAATGGGTATGGCCATTGACTGTACGCTTTATTTTAACCTTGTCTTCTGCCTCCATTTATTCCTTTACCTGCTTATCCCCAATATATTCATCCGTAAAATGTGCGTTGTGCTTTTCTTTAGCGAATTTTTCCGCATTATATAACTTTGAATCACCCTTAGGGATCGAAAGCGAGGTCCATTTTTCATTACAAATCATTTTGCCAATAAACACAATTTGACCTACATGATAGGCATAATGCATCATTTGCCTATTAATGGCATCGGTTACTGTTTGTCCCATATTACGGATATAAATGGTCTTATTCAGTTCATCGTTTGTTAAAGTTGACAGTGCCTTGAAAAGGCATTTCCATCCTTCATTCCATTTAGCCATAATTGTTTCATAAGTAATAGGGTCTTCTGCAAATTCCGCATCGCGGTTGCGCCATTCCTTTTCACCGTCGGAAGTTAAAAAATCGGTCCACCTAGAAAGCATATTGCCATGCAAATGATTCACTATCATGGCGATGCTGTTGCTTTCATCATTGTACTGCCATGAAAGGTTTTCGGGTGGCAGTTGTTGCATGGTTTTTTCACCTAGCATTTTGTAATATTCAAATTGCTTGATGGCACTTTCGAGATAATTTGATTCCATCCTTATAAAATAAAATACAAAAATACGTTTTGGATTTAATAAAAGTGGATTTAAAGTAATATTTTATCCTGCTTTTGGGGGATGACTTAAAAAATGTTGTACTTAATGTTATAAGGTATCTTAAACTATGAAAAACAAGGACAAGAAAATCAACAAAATGAATATCACCACTACAACTGGAAATAGCAAAGAAAAACCGGGTTTGGAAAACAGGTTTGCCATCAGCAGCCTGATACTTTCTGGTACTTTTTTTATCATCTGTAACTAAACCAATCCTCGATATAAAAAACGGTCACATACTCGCAAGGGTATGTGACCGTTTAAAGTAAAGCTTTTACTGAAAGAAATTATTCCTTCATGAATTTGGTGCTTGCAACGATGCTATTGTCTGATTTTACTTTTACAAAGTAAATACCAATGGCCATATCGCTTGTATTAACATTTATGCCTTCTGAAGATTTAAATACTTTGCTGAATACCAATTGTCCCTGCACATTATAGATTTCTACCAGGTTCTCCTGACCGAAACCATCTGACAGGTTTAAATTCAAAAGACCGTTGGTTGGATTAGGAAAAGCGATAAGGTTGTTGCCTTTTACTTGAATATTTGCCATACCGCTGGTGTTTTTGACATAGGTATTTAATGTTGAATTGGTATATACCGGCATATTGTAATCAAAATAGATCCCAGCCCTGTTGGTGAGTTCTGTACCTGCCTTTACACTGCTGTTTTTTGCAGATATAGTATAGCTCAAAGACCCTTGGGCCAATTGATTATAAACCCCTTTAGGAGTAAATTCGAGGTCGATATTATCAAAAGTAAAGGTGACTACTCTGTTATCATCAATTTGCGTTTGCATATTATGTGATGATGTAAGAACGCGGAAAGTCTCCACTTCAAAGTCGCTGTCAAGGGTATCTATCACTACTATTTTCTGGGCATTTCCTGTACCGTTGTTCTCAAAATTGATCACGTACCTGAAATCCTTGGTAGTGAGTGGTATAATTCCGTCTTTACCTGTTCCCGTTGGATATACTTCCTTGGAATTAGGGTCATAAGAACCTACTACTTCAGCATAGATATCGTGTATATTATTCCATGGGGTTTCTTCGCCTGTTATCCATTTGGTATAGACCGGTGAGTCATAAGCTGCGGAATCTAGGAAGTAAATGGTAGTGCTCAATGGAATATTTGTAGGTGTATTATAATACAGGTAATAGGTCATATACTTACCCGGCTTAAGACTAAGTGCAGGGCTCAGCTTGTAATCGTTTGGCTTTGCAGAATTAGGAACGACCAACGGGGCCCAGTTTGAAGATGAATAGACCAGTTGACCATCGTGAAAATAGCTAGCCTGAATATTTGTTTCATTGGTATTTCCCCTGTTTACAATTACCAACTCCTGTGCATAGGTATTGCCCGGTACCGGCCTGTTCCTGTTAGATGTATAAATTACAATGTCATGGAATGGGGTTAGGTTATTGGCAAAATCGATTGTCTTGACACACCCTGAGGATGCCGTTGCGGTATATGCAATATTATTCGACTGGCAGGAAGCCAGTTGGTTATATTTATCAAGTATTTCCTCAACTGTGTAGCTTCCGCTTTTAACCCTTATGCTGTAATAACCTGCATCATTTGTCAGGGTGTAGCCTCCACCATTGGTATTGATCATTACATTTGGGATCCCGTCCTCCCCTGCATCCTGTGTGCAATTTGAATTAAGATCATTGTACACCACCCCGGTTATGGTGCAATAACAAGCGTTGCTGGCAGGGTTATACCCGATATATGTATAATTGTATGTGGAACAACCATTGGCATCTATTACAGTAACATAATACGACCCGGTGGCGAGCCCTGTAATCGTTTGGGTCGTAGCCCCGTTCGACCATTTATAACTATAAGGCGCTGTTCCACCATAAGCACTTGCAGTAACAGATCCATCACTGGTAAAGATACAACTTGCATTGGTGGTGGAAAGTCCAACTTGAACAGGAGATGATGTCCCTAAATATGCATACTTGTTTAATTCACAAAGGTTGGCATCTGTAATTTTACAGCTATAACTACCAGTATTAACCCCAGTAATGAATGAGGTAGTAGCGCCATTGCTCCACAGGTATTTTAGCGGCAATGCAGAACTGGTTGCACTTATGTAGATGGT
>JBBQIF010000153.1:0-7022 GCA_038324665.1 Bacteroidia bacterium | reverse complement strand
TTTCTAAATAAGATCTTGGGTAATTACTTTCCTTATCACTGTAATGATATACCCAGATCCCAAATCCCCGTTCTTTTATGATTTCCATTTTTTGACGGCTCATAAGACTTTTCTCTAGGTGGGTTTCCAAGAACATGGTATCACCTTTGATTTTGTAACCGATTGTGTCGGGATATTTTTCACGTGCGTCTTTATGCCATAGATCTACTGAATGGAAACCTTTAAAAAAGACAGCTTTTCCATCTTGCATAAAATGCACCTCATCGGGGTCATTAATTCCCCAAATATGATCCCACGATTCTTTTTGTTTGAATATAGTATTCAGGAAAGAATCTATACTCACTGGCTTTCGATCCAACGATATTTCCTGAGCGCAAAGTGAACCTGTAAAAAGAATAAGCATAAAAGCGGTGATAGTTTTCATTTCCAGATAACTGATAGATGTAATTTATGGCTGTAAAGTTGTTTTCTTTAGGATAAATTTGAAATATTTTTAAATTATCTGGCGTTAGGGTGGACGCCCTTCGATAAACTCAGGGTGACGTTAGGGTGAAAGCCCTTCGATAAACTCAGGGTGACGCCCTTCGATAAACTCAGGGTGACGTTTAAAAACGTTTGAGCTACCGCAACGGTGTCAGATTGAGTTTATCGAAATTAGACAGGCGTTTGAGTAGCCAAAGGAAATTAAACTTCCTTCTTACTATTGTTTTTTTTATTCGATAATTTTACAATCTCATTATAATCTCCATTTATTAACGCAATTTTCTTTTTTCGGCTCCAACCTTTAATCTGTTTCTCGAAATTTATCGCATCTATGGGGCCCCAGAATATTTCATAATAGACCAGCTTGACAGGTCTTCTCAGGTAAGTGTATGATGTTTTATTGTCTCCATGTTGGTGTTCTTCGAACCTTCGGTCAAGATTATTTGTAACACCTGTATAAAAAGAAAGGTCGGAGCATTCAAGTATGTAAACATACATTATTTTCATAATTCAAATTTATTTGTTTTTTGCCATAAATAAAATAGGTAAGTTGATGGTTGATGCCCTTCGATAAACTCAGGGTGACGCCCTTCGATAAACTCAGGGTGACGTTAGGGTGGAAGCCCTTCGATAAACTCAGGGTGACGTTTAAAAACGTTTGAGCCACCGCAACTGTGTCTGATTGAGTTTATCGAAATTAGACAGGTGTTTAAGTAGCTAAAAGAAAAATTAGCCCCTTTCAATAGTCAAATATCCACAAAATCATAAAATCCCTCACTCATAAAATGATTTAATTGATAAAAAAAGATAATTTTGAAACTTGTTAAAAATTAAGTTCACTCTGATGCAAAAAAATATCTTTTCCCTTTTCTTTTCCCTATCAGTTCTTTTTACCCTTTCTGCACAAAATACGCAACCCAATTCAGCAGAGATTTTACAGGCTATGCAAAAACTCAATAAGGTCGGGGCTGTATTGTTTGTAGCTGCTCACCCGGATGACGAAAATACACGGTTGCTAGGTTACCTTGCCAATGAACGCAAATTTCGAACAGGTTACCTTTCAATTACTCGAGGAGATGGCGGACAAAATCTGGTAGGGAAGGAGCAGAGTGAATTACTCGGCCTTATTCGTACCCAAGAATTACTAGCAGCCCGCAGAACGGATGGCGCAGAACAATTCTTTACCCGTGCCATTGATTTCGGTTACTCCAAGAACCCTGAGGAAACTTTTGCGATTTGGAACAAGGACAGCATTTTGGCAGATGTCGTTTATACCATTCGTAAATTCAAACCGGATGTTATTATTTGCCGTTTTCCTACAACAGGAGAGGGTGGGCATGGTCATCATACTGCTTCTGCTATATTGGCAGTGGAGGCTTTTGATGCGGCTTCGGATCCAAAGCGATTTCCTGAGCAATTAAAATATATGGAAATTTGGCAGGCAAAACGCATTTTCTGGAATACTTTTAATTTTGGCAGCACCAATACAACAGCACCCAATCAATTGAAAATAGACGTAGGTGTTTTCAATCCATTATTGGGTAAAAGTTATGGCGAAATTGCTGCGGAAAGTCGCTCTATGCACAAGAGCCAGGGTTTTGGTTCCGCTAAACAGAGAGGTTCCAATATCGAATACTTTAAATTGCTGAAAGGCGACAGCGTTAAGACGGACCTTTTTGAAGGTATAAACACTACTTGGAGCAGGTTAAATGGTACAGAAAAATTGCAGAAACAACTCACTGATTGCATTAGTAAATACAGTCCTGCATCTCCTGAAAAAAGTGTAGCAACATTGGTCTCGGTTTACAAGAGTCTTTTAGCACTTGAAGATAAAGGCTACACTGCTTACTGGAAGCATTTAAAACTAAAGGAAACGGAGATGCTTTTATTGGCCTGTTCTGGACTATGGCTGGAAGCTTTTGCTGCCGATTATATTGCTATTCCGGGTCATGATATAGCTATCACCTCACAGGTGGTTAACAGGAACAAGGTTGAGGTAAAATTGAATAAATTATCATTCCTTAATCAAACTGACACCACCACTTCTATAGCATTAAAAGCGAATGAACTTTATACCTTTAAACACAAGGAGAAATTAGCAATTACTGCCCCATATTCCAATCCTTATTGGTTAAATCAAAGTCATGGCATTGGGCTTTATTCCGTGCATGACCAATTATTGGTGGGCGTTCCGGAAAACAATCCGTTTGCTAAGGTTATTTTTGATATTAATATTCTGGATTTGAACCTGAAGGTGGAACGCAATATCGTTTATAAATACACCGATCCTGTGAAAGGTGAAATATACAGACCGTTGGAAATATTGCCACCTGCAACGGTTAATATTTCGGATAAGAATTTTATTTTTACCAGTACTAGCCAAAATGTAATGAATCAGGGTAATAAAAGTATCCAATTTACAATTAGAGCGAATACCGCTAATGTAAATGGTACTCTTGTTTTAGAGGCAAGTGAAGGATGGAAAATTGTCAACAAGGCCCCTGCCTTTCAATTAATGAATAAAGGTGATGAAGTGACGATAGAAGCCATAGTAAGCAAAGTTGCAGGCGCAAATGACGGGCGGATTTTCGCTTCAATACTTATTGACAACAGCAATTATTCGAAAAGTATCAGTAGAGTAGAATACGACCATATTCCCTATCAGTTTATTTTAAATGATGCTTCAGCAGCTTTAATCAATATCGATCTGAAAAGAACAGGCAATGAGATCGGCTATATTCCCGGTGCAGGCGATGATGTGCCTGCCTGCTTGAAGCAAATAGGTTATAATGTAACAATTCTAACAGATGAATTATTAATTACTGAAAATTTATCAAAATACCCTACCATCGTTACAGGTATTAGGGCCTATAATACCAATGAAAAGTTACAAGTGCTTTACAATAAATTGATGGAATATGTAAAGAATGGCGGCAACCTCGTTGTGCAATATAATACCAATTCAAGGGTTGGTCCTGTCATAGCGAAAATTGGACCTTATCCTTTCACCGTTTCCCGCGTTAGTGTAACGAATGAGTATGCTGAAGTACGATTTAAAAATGATTCTTTAGGTGTTTTAAACTTCCCTAATAAAATTACATCAAAAGATTTTGATGGCTGGATACAGGAACGCGGTATCTATTTCGCTACTGATCTCGACAAGGAATACCAAACTGTATTCAGCATGAATGATCCGAATGAAAAAGCGAGCGATGGCAGTTTAATCATTGCTAAATACGGCAAAGGGAACTTTGTTTATACCGGTCTTGCTTTCTTCAGAGAATTGCCAGCGGGAGTGCCCGGTGCATATCGACTATTTGTCAATTTACTGAGTCTTCCGCAGAATTAAGAACTAAAGAATATGGAGGAAAAAGAAGAACAACCGCCCATCTTAAAATCCTGGCCTAATGTTTATGCACTTGTTATTGGTGTTTTAATACTTGTCATTATTTCTTTGTACATTTTTACCTGCTATTATAAATGAGCACCATTGATTGGTTTGTTTTAGGGGTCACTTTATTGTCTATCATTGTTTACGGTGTTTGGAAAAGTAGAGGCACCACAAATATTGATGGTTATTTATTAGCCGATAGGAAGTTGCCTTGGTACCATATCTGCTTATCGGTAATGGCCACACAAGCCAGTGCTATTACTTTTTTGTCTGGTCCTGGACAGGGCTTTAGCGATGGACTGCGTTTCGTTCAGTTCTATTTCGGATTGCCCTTGGCCATGGTGGTTTTATGCATCACTTTTGTGCCTATCTTTCACAAGTTGAATGTTTATACGGCTTATGAATATCTCGAAAAACGGTTCGATCAAAAGACTAGAATTCTGACAGCCTTTCTGTTCCTGTTGCAGCGCGGACTTTCTACCGGCATTACGATTTACGCACCGGCCATTATCCTTTCTACCATCTTAAGGATAGACATCACATGGACGATTTTGTTTAATGGCGCTGTTGTAATTGCTTATACAGTTTATGGCGGTACAAAAGCAGTTTCCTATACCCAAATGTTGCAGATGGGGATTATTTTTTCAGGGCTGTTCTTAGCCGCTTATATGGTGGTACATCTTTTACCCGATAATGTAAGCTTTACAGATGCGCTGCATATTGCAGGTAAGATGAACAAACTGGCTGCCATTAATACCTCGTTCGATGTGAATGATAAATACAATATTTGGTCGGGCATTATCGGGGGTTTCTTCCTCCAGCTTTCGTATTTTGGTACAGACCAGTCGCAGGTGGGGCGTTACCTCACAGGAAGTTCAATCACACAAAGCCGAATTGGGTTGGTGATGAATGGACTCATTAAAATCCCCATGCAGTTTTTTATATTGCTGATAGGCACCTTGGTCTTTGCATTTTACCAGTTCCATCAGGCACCCATCTTCTTTAACAGGGTGGAATTAGACAAGATTGAAAACAGTGTTTACAAAGACGAATTTAAGGCGCTTGAAAGTGAATATTCAATTGCACATGAAGAAAAACAAAGGGAAGTAAATGGATTAGTGGAAGCCATTCATAAAAAGGATGATGATGCCATAAATGAAGCCCGAGTAAAGGTGCAAGCGGCCAACACCAAGGATACTGCCATTAAAGGAAAGGTTAAAGCCCTGATGAAGAAGAACAACAAAGGAGCAGATACCAACGACAGTAATTATATCTTCCTCATCTTTGTAACAGAACAACTGCCGGTAGGTGTGGTTGGGTTGTTAATTGCCATCATTTTTTTGGCGGCTATGGGTTCCACTGCCAGTGGGTTGAATTCGCTTGCATCCACTACGGTTGTGGATTTTTACAAGCGTATTTTCAAGAAGGAAGAATCAGATAAACAATATTTGGCAGCATCGCGTTGGGCAACCGTTTTATGGGGTATGTTCTGCATTATTGTGGCTTTTTATGCCAGCAAATTAGGTAACTTGATAGAGGCAGTTAATGTATTGGGGTCATTGTTTTACGGCACTATTTTAGGCATTTTTCTTGTAGCCTTTTATATGAAAAAAGTAGGCGGAAAAGCAGTATTCATTGCAGCGTTGATCGCTGAGGCATTTATCATTTTTGCCTGGATATCCAATCTTACAGCGTTCCTTTGGCTGAATGTGATAGGTTGCTTGCTGGTGATGGGTATAGCTTATTTGATCCAGATGTTGATCAATAGAAAAGAAACAATTGTTTAATTTCCATAATTGCCAGACTTTACCTATTTTCGTGAATGCAATTTGAACATAGAGTTTTCATCCGTTCTTGATTCTAACTTTCATTAACAAAAGCGATAATGAGATTCTGTGTTTTTATACTCATACTTATTTTAAGCAATACTTTTGTGCATGGGCAGATAATGCTTGGAAGGGTTAAAATTGGAAGAGGGGAGCATTTAACGAGGGCTATTGCACTTAATTATGAAGACAGTTTTATCCTGATTACTGAAGCTAAAAGAGGCAAAAATTATCTTTACAGTAAAAGTGGGAGGTTTGGGCCATATAAAGTACTTAATTCAAATCAATATGGAAATGGGGTAGGACTTAATAAGGGAGAAACACAGGTTTTTGCAGGTGGAACCCCAATCGGATACTTCAAAGGTGTGTGTTATGACCATTACTTTAAAGGGGATTTTATACTGTTGAATTTTCATTATAATGATACCGGGTATGCAATAGTAATCAATTATAAGACGCAAAAAATACTCGGACCGTATCATCATTTGAGACCTTCATTAGCTGTATCACCAGATGGGAGATCTATTGCGTATATAGCAGCACCTTTTCAGGATCCAAAGACTTACTTAAAAAATGAATTCCGGTATTTTCTATACAAGAATGATACAATCCAGCGTGAATTCCCGTACCCTGAAGATAAATATAGAATAGGTTTTGGGGCAGATAATAGTTTTTTTTATATGATCTTAAACCCTCAATGGTGGTGGGTAGACGCATGGGTATATAAAAATAATATAATTTATGACTCATTGACAACAATGCCAAAGTATTTCGATCTTTTTAAGTGGCTAAAACTTGTATATGGTGATGGAATTAGGCCACACGGAATAGTATGCGATATGATCCCCCATGATCGCCTTACCATAGCAGTAATCAAGAAGAATGAGAAGTATTATCTTTATTTTAATGATTCTTTTAAATTCATAGGGCATTATATTCCCGGATCACTTGAATATAAAGGAAACGAATCGCAATTGTCATATTTGGTTATTAGACCACCTCTAAAAAATGGGGAAAAGTTTTTTGTCCATAAAACTTCATGGCCAAAATCCAGGTTACAATTAGTGCTAAATAGTGATAGATATTCTTATAATTCCATCAAATGGGTTAAGGATTCCGCTTTTATTTATATGTATGGACAAAAAAAACTTTTGGTCAAGGGGTTAAAAGATAAACCTTGCGACGACCCACATTATCATAGATTGTTGAAGGAAGCGTTAATTGCTGAGACTTACTTGTTTAATAAGAAGTCTGGAGAATGTTACCCATATGTGTTTGTGAATAAAAGGTGTTATCCCGGCATGATCATAGAGAATGACAAT
>JBBQIF010000152.1:0-7029 GCA_038324665.1 Bacteroidia bacterium | reverse complement strand
GATTAATTAATGAGAAGGCGGATAACGCTTTTTTTAGTAAAGCTGGCATACTCGAGGGAAGGCTGGAATATATTAAAGCCATAGAAAGTTATAAGCAATGTATCAGGAGCGATGGCGATGTTTATCCCTATATCTGTATTGCAAGGTGTTATTTGGCGATTAATGATTCCAAATTGGCCAGATATTACCTTAAAAAGGCACAGTTTTATGGTGATTTTATTCCCGAATATCAATACCTTTTGGGCTACTCATACCTTATTGAGAGGGAACCACTCATTGCCTTGCCATATTTTAAAAGGTTGGTAAGAACCGACGATAAGGATTTTGCCTCCTATAAAGCACTCATGGCTTGTTATGCAGAACTCGATAAGCGAAAGGACCTTGAGGCGACTATTAAAAAGCTAAAGAAGAGTCAGGCCGACTTGTATTTTGAGAATTGGAGGGGAATAGCCAGTATTTTTTATCTTTCGGAATTTGTTGATTTGTTTGCAGAGATACTTAGTGAAGTGCGAGCACTTAAAATCTATGACCATGAGTTGGAAATAGTGATGAAAGTGATAAAATACGACCAACAGCCAAGCCAGAAAAATAAAGAAGACATAGTGCATTGCATGGTAGATAGTTTTGATGATACAGTAGAGAGCGTAAGGACGTTTTGCCCTGAATTATTTATCAACGATGAGTATTTTAAATTGAATTACAACATATATAAAAGCGATAACAACGATGAACAGTGAGATTTTTAAATTGACGCAGTTGCCCGAAAGGCCTGCGCAACCGAGGGAAAGAGGCTTAACCATGGTAATGGACAAAGGGTTAAGCATTAGAGAATCATTAGATTTCATTGAGCACGGCAGTCATTTGACAGACCTTTTGAAGCTGGGTTTCGGCACTAGTTATGTTACGCCAAAATTGAAAGAAAAGATAGGCCATTATAAAAAGGCGGGATTTAAGGTGTATTTCGGCGGTACCTTGTTCGAGGCTTATGCTGTGCGCAATCAGTTTGATGATTACAGGCGGGTAATGGATTATTATGGCATAGAACACGTAGAAGTGAGCGATGGTTCCATGGACATTGCCCACGATAAAAAATGCGAATACATCAGGACGCTTGCCAAAGATTATACCGTTATTTCTGAAGTAGGTTCTAAGGATGCTGAAAAGATTATACCACCTTATGAATGGATAGAAATGATGGAAAAGGAACTGGAAGCCGGTGTATGGAAAGTGATAGCCGAAGCACGCGAGAGTGGCACTGTAGGTGTGTTCCGTGGCGATGGCGAGGTGCGCTCAGGTCTTGTAGCCGAGATAGTGCGCAAAATCCCAATCGACAAAGTAATATGGGAAGCCCCGCTAAAAGCGCAACAAGTTTGGTTTATTAAATTGTATGGGGCTAATATCAACTTAGGTAATATTGCACCCAATGAGATAATTCCACTGGAAACATTAAGATTGGGCTTACGGGGCGATAGCTTTGATTTCTTTCTGAATAAGGAGGTCGTGCCAGCAACCTAGCTTTCAAATTATCTTTGATAGTATCTTATCTTATGTTGGCCCCAAAGATGAGACCACGCCACGGAAAGGCCATTTTTCTGATTATATTTGAATCTTAATTGCTATAGATGAATGAATATCGTTCGAACTAAAGGATTTTTGCGGTTCGACTCTTGTCGAGGCTACCTTGCAGAAAGATTAAGCCTGAAAATATAACAATATGAAAATAATTAGTCGCCTCTTAAAAAACGACTTACATTAGCGATATCTAGTTTTTTTAGTCAGTATGTATTGATTTAAACCAATAGTATAAAGCTTCCAGAATTATTATTTCTAATTCGTTATCATTTCAATTTTATACATCAACATCTTAAAACGTTCTTCTCTAATTAATGGATGGATGTGCATTGCTAAAATTTCTTCTGCTTGTGGATGGCTTTTAATAGCTAATATTTCTTGTTTTATGTATTGTTTTACTTTGGCTTCACTTGCTAGTATTTCTTCGACTATTGTTATTCTGTTATCCATTAAGTAGATGATGTCTTCAAAATCATGACTGCCATAGAAATCATTTTGCCCCCTGTCTTTGAATGCTTCTAACTTCGTTGCTAGAAAATAGGGTGAAGGTAAAATATTGATACTAATACCTTCCGGTAATTCGATTTGTTGTATGTGATTAAAGCCTGGTTTATACCAGCTATTTGAGACACCAATGCTGGTATCTTCTGCTGGCATGATGTCTATTGCAATCTCTTGAAATTTATAAGAACATATTGATTGTCCTTGTGGGTCTGGATAGAATTCTAGTTCAGCTAATCGTTCCTGCATTTGGGCCCATTCTAAATAATTAGCTAAATTGATGGTCATATCAATATCAGCTGTTGGACGAATTTCTTCTGCAGCTGGGTCATCGGTGTATAAACTAATTACTGCCCCACCAATAAAAACCATTTTCTCATTTAGCTCCTTTAGTCCGTTTGCGACTTGTGCTACTAATGCTAAATTGATTACTTTATTATGCATTTAGAATTCTTTTTTCTAATTCCTTTTTTGCTATTTCTTTCTCTCTAACTCGTCCTACTCTAATGGCATCGACCATAGTAAGCAATTCATACAATTCTTTATCGCTCAATGTAGCTTCTACGACTGTATGGTATAATGGCTCTATTGCTTGTCCTCTTTCTAATCCTTTAGCATAGGGCCAGACGTATTTATCGTTTGCCATAATTATTTTATTTAATGGTTCTGCTGCATGTGCTGTTAAAACGCCTCTTACCATGGCACCCGGTTGTTGTGGGAAAGCATAAGCAACGCCATGAATTAAAAACTCTATAAATGCTATTTTGTTAACCTTCTTTCTAGCTTCGTCAATTAATCCTGCATATCTAGAGCGGTTTAATGATTGGCTAACCTCGGATTGGCTAATACATAATTGTTGAGCAATAGTGTGGTGAAACCACGATTGCTTTCCTAAAGCAATTATTTTTAGGAGAATTAAAATATCTTGAGGTTTTAAATTACTTTTTGACTGTTGCATATATTTCATATTGCGATATGCAATATTAGGGGTTAAAATTGTCAAAAACAAATATTTGCTTTATTATATTGCATATTGCGATTTGCGATATTCTGTTTGTTTTCTTCTAATTTTCTCCATTGTAAATCTTCTTAGCAACAGTATAGTTTAAAAGCCAATTTATCAGAATGGTTGAATGTACGTTGCTAATGATGATGAATATCGATCAAACAAAAGGGTTTTTGTGATTAGACTCGCGGAGAGTTTACCTGACTGATTCCTATCGTAAACATCTGACAAATAAATTAGCAAGTGTCAAAAACATGCAATATTTGACAATAAACCAAAATACTGTCAATTTATGTAGGTTTTGGGTGTATAATGTCAAATGATGATGAAAATCTTTTGATGACAAATATTTAGAGTTCATCCTGCTTTATTTGGAATTATTTGCCTGCATAAGTTAGGTTTTTAATCCTTAATAGCCTGGTTATTTATGATTTACATCTTTCCACTGCCTTGCAATCAATGTAACATTTAAGCAAACAATATTATAAATTCTATTTTGACTAATGACCATTTTCTGAACTTAAATTGAAACCAGATAGGTTTTCGAAATCATTGAAAACCTAATGGTTCAGTATTACCCATCCTAATATATCTTTTCTTCGAAAAGCTATTAACGATAGTTATAGTATTGCATTCACTATTTGAAGAAGGCCTTGGAAGGTGATAACAACGTCGTTTAAACTTAAAATCTTACTTTTGCAGCACACTAGCCGCAGAACAATTAAGTTCGAATGGCAAAATCAAGATGTCTGTAAAAAACTGGTTACTTATTGTTTTAGGATTTTTATGTTACAAGAGTATGCTCGGGCAAAAGAATATCCTGAACCAGAGTATCTATTTTCAAACAGCAAAATATCAACTCGATTCCGGCAGTATGAGGATGCTCTCTGATTTAGTGGATAGTTTGAAAAGGTACCAGTCGTATAAAATCTTTATTAGAGGCAATACAGATAGCGAGGGTGATAGTATTTACAACAAAAAACTTTCAGAACAAAGGGTACAGGCTACGCAACAGTACTTTATAAGAAGAGGCGTCTTGCCAAAAGTGTTCTCAATTTCAGCTTTAGGCGAAGCTAAACCTGTTGCAGATAATGCCACGAACGAAGGCAAGCAAAAAAACAGGCGAGTGGACATTGCCATAGTTTATAAGAGAAGGGCAATGGTGGACAGTTCTCAGTTTTTGCCCTATATATCTGAACTGTATCGCCTATTGGAGATTAGACCAGCTTTGTTTTGTATTGATCCAGCAAGGGATACCGTGTTGCGTTGTAAGAAAGGTACTGTTGTGTATGTTAAAGCCAATTCATTTAAAATAAATAAGCGCTGCAAGTCTCAATGCGTCATATTAAAGATTAAGGAGGATTTTCTGAAATCTGAAATGATTATTGATAACCTCTCTACTACATCCGATGGCAGAATCCTAGAATCACAAGGCATGCTGTCAACACAGGCCAATGACTGTAATGGTAAAAAACTACAATTGTTGAAGGATAAGGACCTAGTAATTTTTATGCCAACGAATAAAATTGTTCCTAATACTGGTATATTCCGAGGTAACAGAACGCCACACGACAGCATTATGAATTGGACAGCGAATAATAGTTCGGTGTTGCAGAATTTTACATTAAAACAATTACATTTATGCGCTGAATTTATTCCATGTGCAGGGGTATTCGATGTAATTCAATGTGATTGTAAATTTTTCTCCTGCCGCATTAAACGTCTTGATAATTGTATTAATGGGATTTTTAAAAAATGTGAAAGGTATAATAACCATATATTCAGGAAAAACCTGATCATGTGCAAACTAAGGAAGGAGCTACTGGAAACAAGCCAACAAACTGATCCGGAGAAAAAAGTAAAAGTCAATGCAAAAATAAAAGGGATCCAAACTGATATTGCAGCTCTCCATAAAAAATACCCCAACTGTAAACAAATGCGTGAAGCGCCTTCTTATTCGTATGAGCCAATTCCCGAGGAGTGTGAAAAGCTGAATGAGCTTTATGAGAAGTATGGCGTAAGTAATTTTAATGCGCTAATCTATGCCCTTAACAAGGAATTAATGGATAGTTTTGGTGTCAAGACTATAGAAGAACTTAAAGATACTGTTAAGCGTAAGGACCTTGAAAATGTAGAACTTTCTTATATGAATAAAACCATTTCTTTTGAAGATTATCAGTACTATGTATATAATTCAAGTCGCCTCGGTTGGAGTAATGTGGATGCGTTTGCAGAGTTCCCAAAAGACAGCCTTGTTAACTTTAGGGTAAAACTTAAAGCTGCCAGAAACGTAGATTGTAAGATTGTATTTAAAAAGAATAGGAGTATTTTACCACCTTCAGATGCTACGGAAGGGCACGATTTTGCATTCAACAGCATTCCAAAAGGAGAAGCGGTATGGATTATAGCCTTAAAATATGAGGATGGTAAACCTTTCCTGTCTATGGTTGATACGACCATTGACAATAATATCATAGATTTTGTGTTCAAAGAGTTAACACTTGACGAATTGAGAGAACAGTTGCGAATTCTGGATCAATAATGCTAATTTTATTAGTTTTCAAGATTCCAATTTAAAGCAAATATATCCCTATTACACCTTATTTTTGCATTTCAAACCATTAAGAGAACATGTCATTAGTTAATCAAATAAACCAGGACCTTATCTTAGCTATGAAAGCTAAAGATGAGGCTAAATTGAGAGCGATACGCGCTATTAAATCTGCTTTTTTACTGGCAGGTACTGAAACCGGCAGCAAAGATATTTCAGATGAAATTGCTATGAAAGCCATGATGAAAATGGCTAAACAAAGAAAAGACAGTATAGAAATTTTCAAAAAAGAAAACCGACAGGATTTGGTTAAAAAGGAAGAAGAAGAGTTAAATGTGATCTCCACCTACCTTCCCGCAGCCATGGGCACAGATGAATTAACGGCTCATTTGAAGGAAATTATAGCTAAAGTTGGAGCGGTTAGCATGAAGGAAGTAGGCAAGGTTATGCCGGTAGCAATGAAAGAATTAGCGGGCAAAACAGATGGAAAAGCCATTCAGGAAGTATTGAGAGAACTTTTACCATCTTGATATACAGCATATTGTAAATTTTTTTGGATTTTAGTATTTTTTACTTAATTTTGTTTCCTTAAATAAAATAATCAAAATGAAAACGATTTTTACGACCCTTACGCTTGCCGTATTTGCGTCTTTCCTCTTCATGGGGGGATGTGTTAAGAAATTAACAGCTGTTGACATTGAGTTCACAACAGATGGATCTTTGATGACTGATTCACTTAAAACGACTGGTTATCAAACCATTGATACAATCGTAATGACTTCACAACTGGAAGCAGAAATGAAGAAAAATGGTTCTTCTCTTAGTGATATCGATGAAGTAAAATTAAAATCTGCTACGGTAAAATTTACCGCCCCTATGCCAACAGATAACTTCGACAAGGTAGATATGGTTGAACTGTGGTTAACAGCCCCTACTTTACCTTCCATAAAATTAGCTTTCAAGAATCCTGTTGCAAAATCACTTAATAGTGTCAGCCTTGATGTTGACAATACTTCTGACTTGGCACAGTATTTAAAATCACCTTCCTTTGGTTTTGAGGTGAAGGGTACAAATAACCAACCTCTTGGCAAAATGGATTTGACGGTCATTGCCAAATGGAATGTTAAAGCAAGTAAAGAATAAGTTAGCACTTACTAAAACAATATTTAAGAATCCCGGTAACTGTTGTTATCGGGATTTTTTTATGGATACACAATTAGACGATCCACAGTAACCGAGCAACAATTGATTAAGTGAACTTAGGATTTGGGACATAATAAATATTACAACTTTGGTTTAATTGTATAATTCCATTCACCATGAAATTTGTGTTTAGAAATTTTTATTTTACTCATTTCTTCATCACTTATTTTAATACCCTTTTCATATTGCTTTTCTT
>JBBQIF010000151.1:0-7029 GCA_038324665.1 Bacteroidia bacterium | reverse complement strand
AATGAGATAGAGAACCTAGAGAATGACAAAACCTTAAGTAAAGAGGAACTGGAGAGAAGAAGGCAGGAAATAGCGAGAAAACAAATGGATATTGAGAACAAAAAGAAAACCATTAATTTGCAAGCCGAAACAATCAATATTGCCGCTACTCAATTATCGCTGACATTGGCAGAGTTGGAAACCCAGAAACTACAGGCAAAAGTTTACGAAGACTCTTTACAAATCACTAGAAATAATGAACAACTTGCCAAAAATGAGATTGAAAAGCAAAGCCTTATTAATTACCTCTTAATTGTTGGTTTAAGCGGCTTAATTATCTTAGCTGCATCCTTTTACAGAATGTACACGGTTAAAAGAGGTGTCCAAACCCTGTTAATGCAAAAAAATGGCGAGATTGAAGTGGAAAAGAAAAGAAGTGATGATTTGTTGTTAAATATTTTGCCTTCAGAGGTGGCGGATGAACTCAAGAAAACGGGTAAATATGAGTCGCGTTATTTTGATAAAGTGACTGTTATGTTTACTGATTTTAAGGATTTTACTAAAATTAGTGAGCTTGTAACGCCTAAAAAGCTGGTTGAGGACATTGATTTTATTTTCAGGGCTTTTGATGATATCATGGAAAGTAATCAATTGGAAAAGATAAAGACTATCGGAGATGCCTACTTGTGTGTAAGTGGTTTACCCGACCCCAGTACGCATAATCCAATGAATGTGCTGAAGGCAGCTCAGGAAATACAAAATTTTATTAAAGCTTTGATAGAGGAGAAACGAAAGGATAATCAACCCTCTTTTGATATACGAATTGGCGTGCATACTGGTCCATTGGTGGCAGGAATAGTAGGGGCTAAAAAATTCGCCTTTGATATCTGGGGCGATACTGTTAATACGGCTGCACGCATGGAGCAAAATTGTGAACCCGGTAAAATTAACGTCTCAGGAAGCACTTTTAAGGAGGTACATTCTAAAATCGAATATACTTATCGTGGAAAAGTAGAAGCAAAAAATAAAGGTGAGATTGATATGTACTATTTAAATCGTATTTTTGAAGCCTAAGAAATCTTTTTTTTGATGCAAGTAAAGAATGCCGTAAGTCATATATTAGAAAAATTAAAGGCTGATTTGCCAGACTATTTACATTATCATTCGATTACCCATATCAAGGATGTAAAGATACAGGCAATAAGGATCGCCAAGAGTGAAGGTATCCATGAAAAGGAAGACCTGGATTTACTTGAAACTGCCGCTATTTACCATGATTGTGGCTTTTTGTCCACCTATACCAATCATGAGGAAAAGGGATGCGAAATAGCAAGAGAAGTATTGCCTGATTACGATTATAATGAAAAACAAATTTCAATAATCGAAGGTTTGATTATGGCAACAAAAGTGCCCCAGAAACCTAAAACAAAATTAGAGGAAATAATCTGCGATGCTGACCTTGATTACCTTGGAAGGGATGATTTCTTTACAATAGGCGAGTATTTATACGAAGAATTATTGCATTTGGGTGTAGTTACAGATGAATTGTCTTGGAACAAGTTGCAGGCTAAATTCTTAACAGCCCATCATTATTTTACGCAAACAAATATTAAAGACCGGCAACCGCTTAAAATCGAAAACCTTAAAAAGGTTATTAAGAAAATAGAAGACTAACTCATTCACTTTACAGGCCATTTATTATACGTTCCGGCCTCACTTATTATCCTGTTTCATTTTATAAAACTACGATGACACAACATGAAAACACATATATCACTGATTTTATTATTGGCAGCAATGCCACTATTTGGGCAGGTTGCGGATGATTTTGAAGATTCAGATCTTTTAATAAATCCGACATGGCAAGGGCAAACGGGCAGTTTTGTAACCGAAAAGGGAGAATTGCGGAGTAATTATGCAGTCGCTAATTCGACTTATTATATTTCAACGCCTTCCAATACCGCTATAAATAGTGAATGGCGTATAGTTACAAAATTGTTATTTAATACCTCATCTGTAAACTATGTGGACCTAGTCGTTATGTCCGACTCCATGAATTTAACCAAAATGAAGAACGGTTATTTTGTGAGATTAGGAGGTGCTACAGATGAAATTGCCTTGTATAAAACGAAGAACGGGGTTGAAATTAAAATTATTGACGGTGCAGATAATGTCTTGAATAGCAGCAGTAATCAATGGCGCATTGTGTTGAAACGCCATCAAAACGATGCATTTACTTTGAATAGGGAATCTATTACAGGTAATACCAATATCCATGAAGGGAATGCCTTGGATTCCGAAATTGTGACATCGGCTTATTATGGAATCCGTATCAAACAAAGTACAGCCACTTTTTTTAATAGACATTATTTTGATAATGTCTATGCCGGCATCCTATTAAAAGATACCATTGCACCTTTATTGGCCAATATAATGGTGGTGAATGACAAACAAATAGATTGCTACTTTAATGAAGATTGCGACAGTCTGGATCTACTAAACGCCCTGAATTATAGTGTTGACCAGTTAAAAATACAACCCGATAATGTCATTTTAGTTAACCATAAAAAGGTATCGCTTTATTTTCTTGATGCATTTTTACCGAATACATCTCATTATTTAAGTATTCAGAATATTGCAGACCTAGAGGGAAATAAAATAGCAACAGTTAGCAAACCTTTTTATTTTGCAAAACCCGATATTGCAGAATTTCGGCAATTATTAATCACAGAATTAATGCCTGTGCCATCGCCTGTAGTTGGCTTACCTGACAAGGAATACATAGAGATCACTAATACTTCAGGAAAATATATACAATTGCAAGGGTGTTTGGTACACGATCCCACAGGGAGTAAAAGTCTGCCTAACCTAATTCTTGCACCTGATTCAATAATTGTGCTGTACAATATTCCTTCACTCAACAATACAGGAGATAGAATATGGTTGACTAACCAAAATGGCGAAATAATCCATGCTGTGAATTATTCTGAAGATTGGTATAAGGATAAAATGAAGAAAGCAGGGGGATGGAGTTTGGAAATGATAGACATGGGAAATGTTTGTGCAGGTTCCTCTAATTGGAGTGGAAGCATTGATCCCTTAGGCGGTACGCCAGGGAAACCGAATTCAGTAAAGGGTAAATCCACGCCCGATACGAACGCCCCTCAGCTTTTAAGCGCAACCCCACTCAATGAATCCCTCATCCACTTCACGTTTAATGAAGAAATCGATAGTGCTAATTCAAGCAATTTTACTTTTTGGAGGAACGGGTCAGCAAATGATTTCAAATGGATTAAAATGACAGACGATTATAGAGGAGTGAATTGGCAAATTGACTTTATACCCAATCCTGATACTTTGTATGAATTCGTAATTTCCGGCATTAAGGATTGCGCTGGGAATGAACTCAAGAGTCAACACTTCAAAGTACAATGGCCTTCATTCTGCCTGAGCAATGAATTGATATTTAACGAGATTTTATTTAACCCCAAAACTGGTGGGCAGGATTTTATTGAATTATATAACAACAGTGCCAAAGCATTTGACCTAAGCAAGATTTCAATTGCGGTAAAGGATGAAACTAAACAATATAAAAGTATTAGTAAATTAAGTATTGTGCCATTGATTGTGTTACCTTATCAGTATATTTTATTGTGTAGTAATACCACTAAATTATGTGAAAGGTTTAATTGTAAAAATGCCGAAGCTATGAAAATCGATTTTACTAAAATGCCTTCCATGCCCGATGATGAGGGCAATTTAATACTGCTCAATGAAACGGGCAATATCATTGACAGTCTTTATTATTTCGATGATTGGCATTTTCCTTTATTGAGTGATAAAGAAGGCGTGAGCCTAGAAAGAGTTAGTTTCGGTAATACCGCTAGGGTGATGGATAACTGGCACAGTGCAGCTTCAGTAGTAGGTTTTGCAACACCCGGCTATTTGAATTCGCAAAGCGCGCTCACCAACCGTGGCAACCTATATTTCTCGCTTCAAAACAAGACCGTTTCACCAGACGAGGATGGCTTTGAGGATTTACTCATAGTGAACTACAACTTACCCAAACAGGATTACCTTACTACCATTACGATTTTTGATACTGATGGTCGCTTAATAAGGCAATGGATCAACAATGAAACATTAGGGACGGAAGGTTTTGTAACTTGGAACGGCACTGATTATAATGAACAAAAAGCGGCAATAGGCATGTACATTTTGCAAATAGATTGCATTCATCCGGATGGCAGTAAAATACGGGAAAAAATGAGTTGTGTGGTGGCTGGGAGATTTTAGGTATTATGTAGAGACGCGATTAATCGCGTCTCTACATAATATCGCGTCTCTACATAATAACTAAATAGACGCTATAGGTTGCGCTCTATATATTCGATGAGGCTGTGTATGATCTTGATATGTATCTCCTGCGCCCTGTCTGCAAATTCAGAATGGGGAGCGCGTATTTCAATATCACATAAGGAGGCCATTTCCCCTCCGTTTTTTCCTGTAAGTCCTATAATAACCATCTCTTTATCTTTAGCAGTTTCTATGGCGTTCAAAATATTCTTTGAATTACCGCTGGTACTAATGGCGAGTAAAACATCCCCTTTCCTGCCGTGTGCTTCAATGTATCTTGAAAAAATATGTTCGTATCCATAATCGTTACCCACGCAACTGATATGGCTGCTATCAGCAATGGCAATTGCAGGTATCGCTGGTCTGTCGTTCCTGTAACGACCAGTTAATTCTTCGGCAAAGTGCATGGCATCGCAAAGGCTGCCGCCGTTACCGCAACTCAATAGCTTACCGCCATTCCTTATGCTTTCCACCATGGCCGCGCCGGTCCTCTCTATGGCGATGAAATTATTGTCATCCGCTAAGAATGTTTGGAGTGCCTTTTGCGCTTCCTCAAAATGTTGTTTAATCACTTGCATAGTTGGGCAAAGTTAGGCGTTTTAAAAGGATATTTTACTTTTGCTTCAATACACAGTGTTTTAAGCATTGTTTAAAAGACTGTGCAGAAAGTTGCAATACTAAATTTCTCAACTTTATCAATATCAATATGTAATTATAATTCAGGTTAGGAATATGGATGGTATAAACCCCATCTGCAAAATCGCTCATATTGATTTTAATCGTTATTTCCTTAGTAACTGAATAATCTTTATTGTAAACAAGCTTCCCGGCATTGGCGTATACATGTACCACAGTGCTGCCTGCTCTACCTTCAAAATAGCTAATCTTATTTAAACCATTGTGTTTTTATTTGTATAAAAACTACTGCTCTTTTTATTTTCCTTTTTTTTCTTATGCCTTTGTTTATGTTTTTTAATTGACAATAAAATTATTTTCACTGTTTAATTCGTAAAAACTACTATACTTGCACATTAAATGTTTATATTATGAATAAATTTAACCTTATAATATTGGTAATTGCAGTATTATGTTCCACTTCTTGTAAGTCGAAGAGGAAATTTGCTACCAGCGATACCATGCACATTGTAAAGCCCAATATCATCGCCATACCCCAGGTTGCAGATTTAAATATTGAAACACGTCAGATTGAAGGTGTTGCCGAGGTTCGTAAAAAGGATTATTACCCATACGCAAAGCAGGCATGTATAAGCTTAGCGGTTAAAAATGCTGTTCTCAAAGGCAATTGTGATGTAATTGTACAGCCTGTTTATGAGCTTGAAGAAACCAGAAAAATAATTCGGGTAAAGGTGACTGGTTTTGCTGCAACATATAAAAAATTCAGGCCAATTGAACTTAGTGATACGACTGCTTTTATAGTGTATTCAAAATTAGCTCTGGTAGCAAATCCGAATATAGCTGTTCCACAAACTTCACCATCAAATACAATGGATTCACCAATGCCAAAAAAGCGAAGAATTGGCCTTGTGATAATAGGTGCTTTATTGGTAATTCCCTCGTTAATTACAATTCTTTTCCCCTAGGTTATATAAAAATTTTGAATTCATTTTATAAGATATAGAATATTCATTAATTGAACTAAAAATTTGCCTGAAATCATTTCTAATGTTTTGAATGGAATTGTAATTTCTAGTAGTTTTATACTATCAAAATAAATTATTTTTTATTTTCAGTAAGATATGTGCTGAGAATCTTACTTACACAGTTTGCTGATAGAAAGCATTAAAGACCATCAAAATAATAAAAAAGTGTATTAGGAGATTATCCGCATGTTTTCAACACTTTAGGTTATTATATTAATTTTTAATGGAATATAATTTGGAAATTGACTATCTAATCAACTATTATTGCATTGGTTGTCTTGTTTTTAAGACTCAATCCATTGAAAAACAAATGGGATTGAGGAGCACGAAGTGTGTTTTAGGCTCTAAGTTTTTTTACCCAAACAATTAGGGCATGTGTCCTTTAAAAAAGACACGTTGTTTTGATTCAACCCATTATAAGATGCAAGTATTCCAATTTTCACCCGAGTCTGATAACGTTGATTTAAAGGCAGAAGTACTCGCTTCGGAAATTATAAGGAATGGTATAGGTATTGAAGATATGATTTTCAATTCGAAAAGCAGTTTCAAAAGACAGTTCGAAAAGGATGTTCAAACTATTCGGTTTCAAAGTGACAATAAACAATCCGCAAAGGTAAGTATTGACGTCAACAGGGAAGGCATATACGATATGCTGCCGGAAGGATTATTTCACTTTGATGATGAGAAATCCAAAGAAAGGGCGCGTAAGGAAGGAGTAACAGTTTCAAAACTCAAAAAACGACAGGAGACGGAGGCAAGGAAGTTTTTTCAACCTATTGAAAACGAATTTTATCAACTCTTAACGTTACTTCAATTAAAGGAATCCGAAAATCTAAGCTATTTTACCCCTGATGTTAA
This sequence comes from Bacteroidia bacterium, assembly GCA_038324665.1. Taxonomy (GTDB): domain Bacteria; phylum Bacteroidota; class Bacteroidia; order NS11-12g; family UBA955; genus JABMMZ01. Next base: position 175 of record JBBQIF010000151.1, on the reverse strand, counting down.
CAGAAACCTGTTTTACAAAATTTATGGTTATTTGCCAGATTTCAATGACAACCAGGTTGCGAAACTCCTGTACTTCCTGCCATTGGCCCATAAGCTTAAAGGCAATATTGAAATGATAGAGTATATTTTGCAAAATCTCCTCAATAAAAAGGTTGAATTGAATTTTATTAAAAAA
>JBBQIF010000150.1:0-7061 GCA_038324665.1 Bacteroidia bacterium | reverse complement strand
CCTGCTGTAATATTTGCGAATAATCGCAACATCAAAACAAAAGGCTTAAGGACTACGCCGAAAATCTCAATTGGAATCAATAATATCCACAAAAGTACCGGAACATCTGGCATGAAAATATGTTTCCAGTAATATTTATTTCCGGAGAAATTAACGACAATGAAAACGATTAAAGCAAGTATCAGTGTTACGGCAATATTCCCGGTAACGTTAGCTCCAAAAGGTGCAATAGGTACTAGTCCGAGTAAATTATTGATAAAAATAAAGAAAAAGATAGTTAACAACATCGGCAGGAATTTAGCATAATGCTTTACGCCAACAGAAGGTATTACCACTTCGTCCTTAATAAATAAAATCAATGGCTCCATAAGGGATTGTAGTCCTTTTGGTGCTTTACTGCCCCTGTTTTTGTATGCTTTCGCCACAGACAGGAATATTAGGAGTATGATAATTGCACCTACGAACATCGCCATCACATTCTTAGTAATTGAAAAATCCAATGGTTTTGCATTTAATACTGCACCTTTTTCGTCCTTTTCTATTGCTCCGTTAATATCTGTATTGTAGATATGTCCATCATGTAAAATATAATAATTACCACTATTTTCAACAATGGCATGCCCGTGCTCAAATTTCGAAGAGAGAAATGAATGAATTCCGTTATCATATAATATAACAGGCAATGGAATACTTACTGCATGACCCTTATAATCCATAATGTGCCAATCATGTGCATCCTTTACGTGCTGCAGGATCATTTTTCCGGGATTAAAAACCTCATGGGCCGTGGCATGTACATCTGCATGCTCATACTGCTCCTCATCCAAAGTGTCTAGTTTTTCAGAATGTGTTATGGTTGTTATTTCATGCTTTTCTGCATTTTCATGCCCCTGAGCAGATGCAAATACGGGTAAAAAAAGCGTAAAAATGAAAATCAGAACAAATAATTGTAGTTTTCTTAAAATTGAAAGTCCTTTATTTTCGGGCATCGTCACCATTTTTATCTTTTTCTGAATTGGTGCGCAATTTAGAAAGGATAAATTGAATTTCAAAGCCTGTATAAATAAAATATGAACAAAGCATAAAAACAACAGCATATTTACTTACTAATATACTGAATTTAAGGTATATAACAATATATATTAATGCTAAAATCATTTTCACACCCATCGACCCAAAATAAACAGCATTGAATTTAGCTTGGGTGACATTTATGGCATTCGAAATTTTGCGTATTGCAAAAAGTGTATTGAACAAAAAAATAACTATTGACCCCAGCATCCAGAATTTATTATGCCATGAAAAAACACCTTGTGGCAAAAGACAAGCTATTAATGCAAGCAAAACTGTAATAATGTAGATTCTGTATTTTAATTTTATCATAATTGTCTGATGATATAATACATAGCTGCAAAAACGCCAATCAAAATTCCCAATACTGTGAACAATGGAAATTTTATCCAATGGAAACCGTCCAGATATTTACCCAAAAAAGTAAGGAGGGTAATTATAGCCGCCATTTGCAGCCCCATGGCCGAGTATTTGGCATAATCAGATAATGGTGGTTTTTTTGGCAATGAATTAACTGATTACTGGCCCAGCTGATTTATTCATGTAACAGGTGCCATTAAATACGGCCCCACTTTCAATAATAATTTTGGAAGTCTTGATATTGCCAATAATCTTAGCGGTAGCCCTTAAAAATAACGTTTCGGTAATTTCTACATCGCCTTCAATCTTCCCGGAAATATCTGCGCTCCGGGCAATTGTATTTCCTACAATTTCCGCACTTGCACCCAAAGCTATTTTAGATTTTGAATTGACGTTGCCATGTATTTTACCATCTACCCTTAGGTCGCCATCGGAGGTTATATCGCCTTTAATCAAAGTGCCCGTGCCTACCATATTCAAGGCGGAACTCTGATTGTTGTCGGATTTGTTATTTTTATTCAGCATTTTATTGTGCAATAATATTAAAAAGAAATATAATTAAGTGGGTTTACTGCAACACCATTGTGCCAAAGTTCAAATTTCAGACTCTTTATCTTAAATTGGTCCTTGGATTCACCTACGATAGAAATTGTTTCACCGGCCCTAACAAAAGTGCCTACTTCCTTGTATAATGTCGCATTTTGCTTATAAGTTGACAGCCAGTTATTTTGGTGCTGTATACTAATGATATAGCCATATTCAGGGGTCCAGCCATTAAAGATAACGGTTCCATCCATCGCAGCTTTTACCGATTCATCTCCTTCCGAAACTATTTCAATATGTGGGAATTTGGATGGGTTGAAGGAGGCGACCACTCTGCCCTCGATAGGCGTAAAAAAAAGAAATTCACTGCCCAGTAAATCCTGCTCGGAACTTATATCTGCAACACCATGATTTACCATAGGCTTTGATTTCTCATCCTTTTGCTTGGCATTTTCTATTATGGCATCCGCATTTTGCACCCTGTCTCCATCTGCTTTTGTTTCATTAATTTCCAACTCAACCTTCCTGCTTTTGTCTGCTTTATAGGGCAAATCATAAGCCGTAACGTCCTCCCCACTGATAATCTGTTTCATCGCTTTCTCCCTCTTTCCAGCAATTGAAAGCTTATTTTCGAGATTATTCATCTTATTTAAAACCTCATTTTTCATTTTTCCGTCGAAACTTTGGGCATACCCCGGCGCATAGTCTTTTACTGATGGAAATAAAGTATAAATACCCCAACTTATCAATGAAAAAAGCAATAACCCTGCTGATACCACCAGCAAAACGTTACCGGGGGAAAGACTCAAGGATGTCTTTTCCTGAAAATTAGTCTCATTAATAATGAGTAATCTGTACTTATTTTTTAGTTTTAAAAGTAATTTTCTTTTCTCTTGTTTCTTTTCCATGTCAAAAATGTGGTTGGCAAATAATAAATTTGCGTTTTCAAAGTTACATACAAATAAACAGGAAAAATTTGAATCAATTAAAATTTATAGCAATTATCATTATTTGTTTCGTCAGGAATTGTGAGGCACAAAGTTTAATATCAAAGTTATGGCATAACTCAACGGCTCATTATAATGCATATTATAATGCTGAAGTGCTTGTTGCAGGGGCTGTCGACAATACGCTTCTAGGATATAAGGATAATTTCAAGGATGTGCTATCGCTGTATCCGATTGGTGATCAGGCATTACTAAAGGCCAATTCTGCTAAAATGGATGAAGTGTTGAAAAAATGCTCCCATATTATAGATAAACACAGTAAAAGCAAATGGGTTGACGATAGTTACCTTCTGATGGGGGATGCCCAATTCTACAAAGGTGATTTCTATGCTGCAATAGAAGTTTATGAATATGTAGCTGGCAATTATAAAAACACAATTACTGGCGCACAGGCGGAAATCAATTTACTTATTACCTATCTCCAGCTAAAAAAATACGACGATGCTGAAGCACTTTATACAAGGCTAAATAACCGAAAGGATTTCCCTGCCAAATTAAAAGTCTCATTGGCTATTGCCGGTGCCGCTATTAATATTAAGCAAAAAAAGTATCCTGTAGCCATTAAATTGCTGGAATCAATTTTACCAAAAGTAAAAAATAAACCCAAAAAAATTAGATATAACTTTGTTTTAGCCCAATTATATGTGCTGACGAAGAAGAATCCGGATGCACTTGAAAAATACAGAAAAGTAATTAAACTGAATCCGCCATACGAATTCGCCTTTAATGCAAAACTCAATATTGCAAAAGCCATCAATCTCAAAAATAGGGGCGATGTGCGCAATGCTATGGCTACCCTGAGAAGTATGTTGAAAGATGATAAAAATATTGAGTATTTCGACCAAATCTATTACGAATTAGGAAATTTGGAATTGGCAGATAAGAATGAATCTCAAGCAATTGTTGAATACTCCAGTTCATTGAGGAGTAAAACAAATGATATCAATATTAAGACCCTCACATACCTTGCACTTGCAGATCTGTACTTTAAAAGGCAAGATTACCTACATGCCCAAAAGTATTATGATAGCTCTGCCAGGAGTATTGATAAGGACAATCCTGACTATGCCAACGTCAATTCAAAAAACCAGATACTGAATGAGTTGATAAAACACTTGCTTAACATCAAGGAAAAAGATAGTCTGCTGAAACTAGGGAGCAATAAAGCCCTTATGGAGAAGACCATTGATAATTTGATTAAAGAGGAAAAGCTGAAAGCAGAGGAATTAAAGCAAAATGAGGAAAGGCAAAAAATACAGCAACAATTGCAGAATCAGAATGCACCCCCACCTTCGAGCACTACAAATTTTCCATTTTATAACCAAGCCGCACGAACCAAGGGATTACAGGATTTCCAGCGGATATGGGGAAGCAACAGGAACTTAGGGGAATACTGGGGTATTAAAAGTAAGAATGATGAGGTAATTAGAAATCAATTTATTACAGGGCAGGAAAATGATGATCCGGGTACTGAGGTTAAAAGAAAACTGCTGGAGGATGTGCCTGAAGAAAGAAAGAAATATTATATCAATATCCCTTTCAGCGACTCAGATAAACATATCATGAGGGATGAAATATCGGAATCCTATTTTTTAGGGGCCAATGTTTATTACCAAAATCTGAAAGAAAGTGAAAAGGCAAAAAAAATGCTGGAGGAGATGCTTGTGCGATTCCCTAATAGTAAATACGAAATCAATGCATGGTACCTGCTGGCCAAGATTAATAAGGAGCAGGGCAAGATGGACAAATTTGATTATTACACAGAACTGATCAAGAAGGCCGACCCAAATAGTACTTTTCTGGAAGTATTGAATGGCAAGGATTCAACGAGTAGTGATTTAACTTCGATAAAGGCGGATAATGAGGTAGAACAATTGTATGCCAAAACTTATGATGCCTTTAAAGCAAAGAACTATACGGAAACAATAAACCTTAAAAAAGAAAATGATCTGAAATATCCTGGCAACCCACTCCAGGTAAATTTTGATTACTTGGAAGCAATGGCAATTGGCAATCTGGGTGACTTGTCACTATTCCAAAAGAAACTACAGTCTATCGTTGATAATTACCCTGAAACTCCAATAGGGAAACAAGCCGATAAAACGCTTCAGATACTCAAATCTAAAAATTCAAAAAGTGAAGTTCTTGAAACTAAAGCTGAAAGCAAATATAAATACGATGAGGCAGCCCCCCATTTTTATATGCTTGTGGTGCCAAAAGGTACTACCATGGATCAATTAAAGACGATATTAAGTTTTTTCAATAAAAACCAGTTTGGCATGGATGAGCTACAATTAACTACAAGTCTTATCGGCTCAGAATACCAGGCAGTTATTGTCAATAATTTTGCCAGTTTGGATAAGGCTAAAGATTACATCATTCAAATAAAAAGTAACCCTGCCCTCTTTAGTGAGATAAAAGACAATAACCAATTCCAGCATTTCCTGATAAGCCAGGATAATTTCACCACGCTTATTAAAGAAAAAAAACTAGAAGATTATATTCAATTTTACAAGGCTTCCTACCCCAATTAAATTTTATGACCAAAGAACAAACCTCTAACCCTGTGATGAAGAAAATCTGGAAATTTTTTATTTATACACTTGTCTTTATTCCCATATTTTTCATTCTGGTAAGCTTTGGATTGTTGGGGCACATGCCAGAAATCGAAGAATTGGAGAATCCACGAAGTGCACTTGCAAGCGAATTATACAGTGAGGATGGCGTAATGATGGGTCAGTATTACATTCAAAAAAGATCATACATTCCCTTCAAAGAAATATCACCTAAAATGTTTGACGCTCTAATCGCCACTGAAGATGAACGGTTTTATGACCATTCCGGTATAGATGTAAAAAGGCTTGTTGGCGCAATGGTGCAATTGGGCAATAAGGGAGGGGCAAGTACCATAACACAACAATTGGCCAAGAACCTGTTTCATTACGATGATGGTGCAAGGCCCAATGTTTTTATAAGGCTAACCCAAAAATTGAAAGAATGGGTCATTGCAGTGCGCTTGGAGCGAAGATATACTAAGGATGAAATTGCCAGTATGTACCTTAATACGGTTCGTTTTTCGGGCTTATCCTACGGTATTAAATCAGCAGCCAAAGAATTTTTCAATAAAAAACCTATTGACCTAAAAACGGAAGAATGTGCCGTACTGGTTGGGGTGCTTAAAGCCATTACCCTTTATAGTCCAAGGAGTAATCCCGAAAATTCCCTTAACAGGAGAAATACTGTGTTGTTCCAAATGAAGCGGAACAACAAAATTACCGATGATGAATACGAAAAACTTAAAAAAACACCCATTGTCCTCGATTACCAGCACGAGGATCATAATGAAGGTATGGCTGTTTATTTCAGAGAATATATAAAAAGAGATTTAACTAAGTGGTGCAGAGAACATACGAAGCCAAACGGCGAAAATTATAATTTATACAAAGATGGCCTAAAAATATATACCACCATCAATGCCAAGCTCCAACAATATGCCGAAGATGCCGTTGTCAAGCACTTAACAGATCTACAAAAACAATTTGATAAAACATGGGCTGGAAAAGAACCCTGGAGAGATGAAGATTGGAAAGTATTACCTGATTACCCTATCCAAGAACTAAGGAAGACGCCTCGCTATTCACTATTGAAAAAAGAACTTGGAAACGACACCAGCGCCATCATGAAAATATGCAGGACAAAAGTAAAAATGACCGTTTTCAGTTGGCAAGGCGACCGCGATACGATGATGAGCCCATTAGACTCTATAAAATACATGAAGGCATTCCTTCACACAGGATTCATTGCTATTCAGCCTGCGACAGGTCAGGTAAAGGCATGGGTTGGAGGTATTAACCACCATTATTTCCAGTATGACCATGTGAATAAAGGGGCAGGCAGGCAAGTTGGCTCTACTTTTAAGCCTTTTGTTTATGCCCTTGCCATTGATAATAAGATATCACCCTGTACACAATTCCCTAATTCACCCCCAGATTACCCAAATTGGCGCGTGCATAACAGTGACAACAAATATGGCGGTAGTATGAACATGTATAGAGGTCTTGCCACATCCACCAACTGTAT
>JBBQIF010000149.1:0-7066 GCA_038324665.1 Bacteroidia bacterium | reverse complement strand
ATGAGAATAATGTAAAGCATAAATTTATCTTTTTTCTTTTTTAATTTTTTCGATAAGGGATGCAAAATACGCTTGTTTTAGTGGATTTTGCAAACTTAATTTTTCATAAGCCTTTATAGCCATAGTAATATTGCCTTGTTCGTAAAAAATATTGGCCAGGGTTTCTGTCATTATCTCAAAATCCGAATGTTCACTCCTTTTCGCCATATTTTCTGCATTATAAAACTCCTTTTTCGGGCGGCTAATACTAGGATTAGCCTTTATAAATTGTTCAATAATACTTAGTTTTGCATCCAAAACAGGGGATTCTTCGTCTGACTCAACATCTTGATTTTCAAATACTTCCGTATCTTGCTTTGGGTGGTTCAACCAATAGAAGAAATCATGATTCTTAGTTTCGCTTTCATCTTCCGCTTTAACTACTCCTGTTTTGTTATTTAGGAATTGCTCAACATTATAAACAGGATTTTTCCTGAGATGAATGCCTGGATGAGGCTCAAAATCAGTTGTGGAAACCTCATTAAAATCTGCATCCAAAACCTCCTCTTTCAAATTTACAATTTCCTTATCAAGGACAGACGTTTCGATTGCCATTTCTTCTGTTGTATCCACTTGATTTTCTGAAACCTCGTGTTCTTGTTCGTCCAATTCTGGAGCTATTTCAATTATTCCTTCATGCACTTCGGTATTTTCTACCTCAATTTCGGAAGGTTCAACCAATTCTTTAGCACTTTCCTCAAAATTACTTTCTGCAACCGGCTGATTCTCTTCAATAATAATATTTTCCAGAGCTTCGGTTTCTTCCACTTCAATTTCAGCAGGTTCAACCGATTCATCGGCCCTTACTTCTACATTACTGTCAACAACTGACTGATGCTCTTCAACAATAATTTCTCTTGCTGCATCCGCTTCTTCCAGGAAAACTGATAAATCATTCCTAATGTCAGACTTCTCATTTTTCACATTGGCTGTTTCCAGCTTTGGTTCATGTTCAGCAATCGTTTCATTATCACTTTTCGGTTCTTTAACTTCTAGTAAGAACTTATCCTCCACATCAGACTCTGAATCAAGTATAAATTTATCATCTCCATGAATATAGTGGTACAACCACTCGCGGCCTGAAACACGCATGGCAGCCTGATTCAGCGCATTTTCAAACAAATAATGTTCTTTCTCAAAATAAATCTTTGCTAGTATGGTATGTGGTAATGGGAAGAATGGATAATTGCTAATCAATTGTTTTATCTCATCAATCTCGCTCGTTGTTACCGCCAGCGTATTACCTGCAATATTTTGAAGTTTTTGTTTATTCATTTACCATTTTAAGGCTACCTTATTGAAAACTTCCTGTATAATTTGCTTACTTAAATCCTCACTTAAAACATTCTCAACCGATTGAAAGTTATCCTTGGCGTCAAATTGTGTAAACTTGCTGATTTCCTCTGTAAAATCGAGGTCTTTGTGAAGGGGACATTCAAAAACTACCCTAACTGACAATGTAAATTTATTCTTTGCTGTACCTGTATTGGATGTTACAGCGGCAGGCTCTATCCGGTACCCAGTAATCTCGCCTGATAATCGGAAGTCGCCTTCACTTTTGATCAGCGTAAGGGAGGTTTCCTTAAGGAACTTATCCTTCAGTTGTTCGGTAAATTTCTGGCTGAGCATGGGGTTCACAAGAGAAGCTTTATTAGGAAAGAACTGCACACTAATGCTTTTGACATCAGCAGGAATATTGATCCCAGAAAGGCTATAACCACAGGATTTACATCCTGAAATAAGCATTAAAAAGAGAAAATAAGCCCCGTGCTTAAAAATTAATTTCATTCCAGTTCAAAGTGTTTAATCTTACGATACAAAGTTCGTTCCGAAATACCAAGATCTTTTGCCGCCTTGTTGCGTTTGCCATTGTTGCGTTGCAAGGCTTTCCTAATCATATCCAGTTCCTGCTCCGCTATTGTTAAATTATTTATTTCATGTACTTGGTGTACATCTATAAATGATGAATTTGAGGATGTCGGTTTATTTGCCTTGGGGATAATAACAGGATTATCATTTGCTGTGTTATAATTACCTTCATTCTTATACAATAAATGGCTGATTTCGTCCCTGTTATTCTTGATATACTCTTCCTGACTGCCATTATTATCTACCAAACCCATTACAACTCTTTTTAAGTCACTTACGTCCTTTTTCATGTCAATCAGGAACTTATAGAAGATATCGCGTTCGCTAAAACCTTGGCCTCCCATACTTTCATAGCCGTTCATACCCAAAGCTAAAGGTAGCTGACTGGTAGCTTGTGGAATATACTGCTGTAGAATATACGCGGAAACCGGGCTGTTTTCTGACTCTAGGACGCAAATTTGCTCTGCTATGTTCTTTAATTGGCGGATATTACCCGGCCAGTTATAATCTGCCAAAAGATATTGTGCTTCACTATCTAACTGCACCAGTGGTGAATGGTTTTTCTCTGAAAAAAGGGTGGCAAATTTCCTGAACAGTATATTGATATCCTCTTTTCGCTCGGATAAACGAGGTACACGGATCGGTACTGTTGCAAGACGGTAATATAAATCTTCCCTAAATTTTCCTTGTTGTGCCCTTTCGAGCAAATCCCTGTTGGTGGCGGCAATAATCCTGACATCTGTTTTCAGTACCTTGCTGCTTCCTACTTTGATGAATTCTCCATTTTCAAGTATCCGTAATAAACGTGCTTGGGTACCTAAGGGTAATTCGCCTACCTCATCTAAAAAAATAGTACCTCCACTAACTGCTTCAAAATAGCCTTTACGGGAGTCGGTTGCCCCTGTAAATGAGCCTTTTTCATGGCCGAATAATTCTGAATCAATGGTTCCTTCAGGTATTGCACCGCAGTTAACTGCTATGAAATTTCCGTGTTTCCTACCACTTAATGCGTGAATTATTTTAGAAAACGATTCCTTACCTACCCCACTTTCGCCAGTTATCAATACACTCATATCTGTAGGTGCAACCTTTATGGCGGTTTCCAAGGCGTGATTCAATGCGGGAGAATTTCCTACAATTTCAAATCTATTTTTTATGGTTTGAAGTTCCATTAAAGCTCAAATACTGTTATTAAATTTTTTGCAAATTTAGTCAAAATTTTGCGCATGAGCGGTAGAAATAAACCTATTTTTGATTGACAAAGAGTAAGGATTAATAGGTTTGCTTATCGGAACAGGGTAAATGTGCCCCTCACCCAGTGTTCTTTTTCATCACAAGCTATATATTTTACATGGAAAACATACACATCCTGGGGTGCTAAATGATCCTTGTAGCTGCCATTCCATTGGATAGCCGGCTGATCTGTTTCAAATATTTTTTCGCCCCAGCGGTTATAAATCTGCAAAAGGTAACTTGAACCCGGATCCTGGTATTTATTATCAGGATAACGTTCATTGATATAATCCTCATTGGGTGAAAAAGCATTGGGCATAAACAATTCAGAAGGTAAGGCATTGCCATCCTCTTTTATCCTTACAGTATCAGAAACAACACAATTATTGATATTCTTAATGGTTACTATATATGTTCCCTGATCTTTTATAAAAATTGATTGGGTGGTAGCCCCTGTATTCCATAAATATGAAACCATGCTGTCATTGGCCCGTAATTCAAGTGTTGAGGACAGACAAATGGTTGTATCATTGCGTAAACCTACCTCAACATTGGGGAACTGAGAGAGAAAAACAGAATCTGATTCTACGCACCCTTCCTTTGTAGTGATCGTTAATTTCTTTTTACCCGGGCTTTTTGCAAGATAATCCATACCTTCGGCTAAATCTTGCCACAGATATTTAACATAATCATGCTTTGGAATGAGCCAGCGGAAAACCGGACCACAATAAAATGTATCTACGCCTAGTTCCAGGCCTGTTTCTATAAAAGCAATTACAGCAGTATCAATTATAGTGCACAGTTTATTCCTAACCTTGACAATGTACATGCCGGGGGTCCCCGTGGTTATCTGTGGAGTGGTTTGGCCTGAGTTCCATGTATATTTCGTTTCCAGTGTTGTTTTAGAACTGTAATTTACCCCGTCTAAAATTACTTTTGTACCCTTGCAGAAAAGGGTATCATTTAATCGGACCCTTGGTGGAGGATACAGCACAAAAGTGATACTGTCTGATGATGGACAGTTATTCTTATTCAAAACATTCACCCAGTAGGTTCCCAATTGGCTAATAAATACAGATTGATTTGTTGTTTTATCATTCCATAGATATTTATTATATCCAGGCTTTCCATTGTATCTAAATTGAACAAAACTATCCCTGCAAATGACAGAATCGGGGCCAAGGTCAAGAACACTTAAATCATTGACTATTTTGATAGTATCACGTGCAATGCATGGCAGATCAGAAACAGCTACATGGTAAATGCCACCCTTATTCACATTGATGCTTGCTGTTTTTTCACCAGTGCTCCATAGATAAGATTTTCCAGGGGTATTGGTCACCAATGTTTTTGTAAAAGAACCGCAAATCAGTGTATCATTAGGTAATTTGGTTACAAAATTTTTCTTTACATAAATTTCAAACTGAGATGTATCTGAACATATTGTCGCACTGGCTATTAATTTAACAGTATAATAACCCGGAGCGGCATATAAGTATGATGGATTCTTTAAATTTGAGGTATCCCTTGCACTGGTATCAACCCCAAAATCCCAATGATAGTTAGTAGCACCCTGACATCTGTTCTGGAAATTCAGAAAATCACCAGTACAATTATAATAAGGCACCCCAAAAGATGAAACAACATCAAAAACGCAAGTGCTGACATTAAACTGGAAATCTCGCTTTGTTTCTCCAATTAGTTTTCCTTTGCGAAATTCCAGTACCTTTATACCTACAACAAACTGGCCATTAACCGTTGGTGTTAGCGTCAATTTACCGGTATGCCTGTTAATAGTCAAGGTAGGTTGGCCGTCAATCTGGTTATTAACATTATAGGCTCCTGCAATCCATACAACAGGACTAAACCTATCAGGATTGGTGGCTCCAGAAGGAACAGGATTTGGAACTCCAGAAGTAGCTCCAATAAATGGTGTATATAATTCATAAACCAAGGAATCTCCATCAGCATCTATGGCACTATGGTCAAATTTCAATGGCGCATTGGTACACAAAAAATTAGGCGGCAACGATTTAAAAACGGGGCTATTATCTACCGGCACTTTATTGACACCAGGGATCAGGCTCCAATACGTGGCACCAGTTGATTCAGGCTTAACAATATTATTGATAGAATTATTCCTACAACACCTTTCAAAAGCGATGACATAACCATCGTTATTGGCTTGCACTGAAATATTAATTGAAAATGTGTATTTATCAACGCAGGCATTGGGCTTGGAATGAATGCATTTATAATTGACATCAGAAACCCTTGTAGGGCCTGTGCGGGCATTAGTTAATACTTGTGATTTGTAGAGTGTATATACAGAAGTCGGCGCATCATATTTAAAAACATTTATGTAACCACGCACATCATCATCTATTGCCCCTTGAGCCCCGTTGATACAATCAATGTATAAATACATGGTAACATTATAATTAATATTTCCATTGCTTTTGCTCAGGTATTTATACATAATCTCCCCTCCCACAATATGTGTTGCTCCTGCATTCAGCATAAGCATTAACAATATGGCTAACAGGCATTTTTTCAATCTGGATTATCTATTAGACAATTTAAAGGAGAATTACGTTGCATTTACTAAAAATTATTTTTATTGCCGTGCAGTTTTATTGATTATTCAACAAAATTCAATTATTGTTCAACGCTAATTCCCTCATAATTAAGGCTTAAAGGTGTCATTTACTCAATCTGAATCACAAATATAACTGAATTTAAGTTAAATCAGTACTATTTCTTTTGCAATAAATCTGTCATAAAAATCATGGTTTTATCTTATTAAGGTAAATGTCCCTCTCACCCAATGGCCCTTGTTTGGTGCAAACAAAACAATATTCAATTGATATTTATCCGACCAAGAAAACCTACTGAAAATGTATATATTGAGAGGTTTAATGGATCTTTTAGGCGAGAAATACTCAACGCCTATTTATTCAGAAGTTTAAATGAAGTTAGGATTCTTGCTAAAGACTATATTCAGGATTACAACAATCAAAGATCACACGCAGCTTTAGATTATATGTCACCGATTGAATATTTAAATTATGAAAAGTCAATTTTGAATTCTAATTTTGAATGGTTCGAATAAAAGGGGATCCTACATTGCATAAATTTAGTTTTTATTGACCAATCACCTGTTCATGATAATGTAAATAATTTTCAGCTTTCGATTTATCCCCAGATTCCAAGGCCTTTGTATACATAAAATAATAAGGCTCCGATTCATCTCCAGTCATACCTGCCTGTTTTAAAATAGACGCAAACCGGTTATATATTTGCTGGTTATCCTGGCCGAACTCAAAAAACTTATAATAATTGTAAGCTGCATTTTCATAATCACCCAGCAAAGCATTTGTTTCTGCCAAATAATAATAAATGCCACTATAATTCTCTTTGTATTTAATTGCCAACTCAAATCTTGTTTTAGCCTTTTTAAGCATCTCAACATCAATTCCATTGGGATTAGCTGCGGCCTTTCCATAATATATTTCACCAAGTGTACCGTAAGCTTCGTAATTACCATCCCTTAAAGTTAAGGCCTTTTCAAGATATTTAATAGCCTTATCAAAGAATTGATTGGTACTGTCTGTTTTGAGTTTTTCAAAATACGCATTTCCAACACCACGGGTATATTCTTCCTCAAGCGGATTATAGGCCATCGCTTTTTCATAAAAATACAACGCACTGTCGCCGTTATTTTTCTTCAGATATTGTTTACCTAAATGACTATAATTACTAGCCGACTTTACTACTGCAGCAATTGTAATTCCATCCACCTTTATTTCGTGAATGGTACCTTTAGGTGGCCAATATCCATCCAAAATCTGGTTCTTGGAAAGTGTGCGTGTAGTCCAAATGGCATATTTCCAGTCATCATCGGCCCACTCATATTCACGGGTCC
>JBBQIF010000148.1:0-7070 GCA_038324665.1 Bacteroidia bacterium | reverse complement strand
CTCAACCAATAAAGCGTACGCATCGGCTGCTCGAGCATCTAAATCAACATTGGATGCCATGAATCTAAACCTGCCAGGTTTAAAGCAAGGCTTGGATTATGAATTACTCACCTATGCAAGGCAATTGACGGATAATGAATTTACTGTTAATTCACGCTTAGGCTATGTCTCCCTGAATTCTTCATTGAATAACGATGAAATACTAGCTGTGGCGTTTGAATATACTATGAATGGGCAGAAATTCAAGGTTGGTGAGTTTGCATCGGAGATTAGCAGCGACAGGGCGAACAGCAAGATTCTGATGGTAAAAATGCTCAAAGGCAATATCATCCGTACCCGTTTACCTATTTGGGAGTTGATGATGAAAAACATCTATTCATTGGGTTCTTTTAATATCAACCCATCCGATCTAAAATTTGATGTTATCTACAATGATGACCCTTCTGGCGCTGATTTAAATTACCTGCCTGTTAAGGATATTCCTGGCCTTAGTAATGGTATACCATTAATCAGGGTGATGAATATGGACAGGATTAACAGACAGCAGGAACTTAAGCCAGATGGTATTTTTGATATGGTAGAAGGGGTTACTTTCCAGGCCCAGCAAGGCAGGATAATTTTTCCTGTGCTGCAGCCATTCGGCAACTTTCTGAGAAGTAAATTCCCCTTATATGATCCATTAGCAAATAAATACGTATTTGATGCCCTTTATGACAGCACCAAGTGGCTTGCTGAACAGGATGTGGCGCACAACAAATTCTTTTTAAAAGGCAGTTTTAAAGGTTCCAGTAGTGCGGATATTTCCCTCAATGCCTTGAACGTTCCACCGGGATCTGTAATCGTAACGGCCAACGGCACAAAACTGACAGAAAATGTGGATTATACTGTGGATTATAACGCCGGTAAAGTTACCATTATCAACCAAGGAATTTTACAATCTGGCGCTACTATTAAAGTTTCAGCCGAGAGCAACAGCATGTTTAATATACAGCAAAAAACCCTGCTCGGAGCCAGGTTTGATTATGCTGCCCATAAAAAACTATTGCTTGGTGGTACCATACTCCACATGTATGAGCGCCCATTGACACCAAAGACAAATATTGGTGATGAACCTTTGCTTAATACAATTATAGGGGCTGATGCCAGTTATGCTTCCGGTTCTCAACTTTTAACGAAGCTGGTAGATAAACTGCCTTTTATAGAAACAAAGGTATTAAGTAAATTAACGGCCCAGGGCGAGTATGCGCGGATATTCCCCGGAAAAGCCAAAGGACAAAATAAAACCAGAGGCGTCAGTTATTTAGATGATTTTGAAGGTGCTGAAACTACTTTTGATTTAAAATTAAGCTCCAACTGGAAACTAGCTAGCTTACCACAATACCAAAAAGACCTATTCCCTGAATGGAACAATTTAGCCCAAGACAAGCGGCCATGGGGTTTTAAAAGAGCTAAACTATCTTGGTATACGATTGACCCCACATTTTACCGCAATGACCAATATACCCCAACTCATATTAAGAATAATGTGCAAATGCAGAGCAACCACTATATGCGTGAAGTATTGGTAACTGAGGTTTTCCCTAACAAAAATATCCAGCAGGGTGCACCCACTATCTTACCTACGTTAGACCTCGCTTTTTTCCCAAAGGATAGGGGTATGTATAATTACAATGCCGATTCTACTATAGATTTCAATATTGATGGTACTTTCAAAGAACCTAAGAAAACTTGGGGAGGTATCATGCGCAGAATTGAGAGCAACGACTTTGAAGCGGCCAATATTGACTACATTGAGATCTGGATGATGGATCCCTTCACCTACGATAAAAACAGTGCTAATAAAGGACAATTGTATATCGATCTAGGCAATATAAGTGAGGATATTTTGCCTGACAGGAGAAAATCTTTCGAAAATGGTTTTGACCCTAAGGGGAAGCATGCAGATGAGGATCCAACTACCTTCGGCAGGGTGCCATTATTGCCTCAAATCAATAATGCCTTTGACAACGAACCCTCATCGCGACCATTCCAGGATCTTGGTTTGGATGGATTGAATGATGAAGATGAACGCAGCGTAGATTCCGCTTTTCTCGAAACTATTAAGAGAACGTATGGTGCCACTTCACAGATTTACCTTGATTTACTTGCGGACCCCTCGAACGACAACTATCTTCACAACCGGGATCCCCAATATGACGGTCAACTGGCCAGTATTATCCAGCGTTATAAAAAATACAATTCATTGCAGGGCAATTCCACTCTTGATAAATTTGCCGATGGCACACCAAAATCCGCCTCCAATGTTCCGGATAATGAGGACATCAACAGCGATTTTACAATGAACCAATCTGAGGACTATTTTCAATATAAAATTGACCTTAGCCCAAGTGACCTTGAAATAGGCAAAGGTTTTGTAACGGATATTTCAGAGGTTGACAAACTGCTAAAAAATGGTAAAACGGAAAAGATTAAATGGATACAGTTAAAAGTGCCAGTCCGCCAGTATACCCGGTCTATCGGTAACATTTCGGATTTTAAATCCATTCGTTTTATGCGTATGTACATGAAAGGATTTGACAGCAGTGTTATTTTAAGATTTGCCCAGTTACAATTGGTAAGGGCCGACTGGCGCCGGTACGTGCAATCCCTAAACACGCCAGGTGCGATAGTGCCATTGGATCCATCAGACAATACTACTTTTGTGGTTTCAACTGTGAATATTGAAGAAAACGGCAAACGCTCCCCTATCAGATATGTGATGCCCCCAGGGATTAATCGCGTACAAGACCCTACTTCGCAGAATGTGGTAAAGCAAAATGAGCAATCTCTGTCACTTAGAGTCTGTAATTTAAAAGCAGGAGATTCAAGGGCAGCTTATAAAACCACCAATTCAGATATCAGAAATTACAAGAACTTGAAAATGTTCGTGCATGCAGAAGGTAAAAATTTAAAAGACGGCGACATTTCAGGCTTCATAAGGATTGGTACCGATCTAGTAAGCAATTACTATGAATATGAAATCCCGCTAAAGATAACGCCAGACGGCACCTATGCACCAGACCAGATCTGGAAAACAGATAATGAATTTGACTTCCCGCTGTCGGATTTATTCAATGCAAAAAACCTACGGTCTAATGCAGGCATCCCACTTAACAGACCCTTTTCATACAACAATCAAAAGGGTCATAAAATTACCCTAATAGGCTTGCCTGATTTAAGCAATTGTCGAGTGATAATGCTGGGTATAAGGAATAATACAGATATATCACAATGTGGCGAGGTATGGTTCAATGAGCTGCGTGTTACCGATATTTCTAATAAAGGAGGATGGGCAACAACAGGAAGGGTGGTGGCGCAAATGGCAGACTTTGCAACATTATCGGCCTCAGGTAATATCTCTACCATCGGCTTCGGCGGTGTTGATAAACGATTAAATGAAAGGAATTTAAGTAATAATTATCAATACGACTTGTCCTCCAGTTTTGAATTGGGCAAATTTTTCCCGATGAAAGCAGGCGTCAATATTCCAATGTTTATAGGTTATAGTGGAACAATCAGCCGCCCTAAATTCAATCCACTGAATCCCGATGTTGAACTTAAGGACGCTGTTTCCAGATTGAATAGCGAAGATGCTAAAAAAACATTAATGGCAGCGGAAGATTATAACAGCAGGTACAGTATCAATTTCACCAATGTTAGAAAAAACAGGACCTCTACAGGGAAATTAATGCCTTGGGATATTTCCAATTTTAATGCAACCTATTCCTACATATATTTAAAGAAAAGGAATATACAGATAGAGGACAATTTCAGCAAAACTTATCATGGGAGCCTTGGCTATAATTACGCCCCAAAAATAAAATTCTGGGAACCTTTTAAGTTTATCAAGAGTAAGAAATTGAACCTTATCAGGGATATTAACCTCAATTACAAACCTCAAAATGTTTCAGTTCGTTTTGATGCAGACCGCTATTATTCAGAAACCCAAAACAGGAACAATGATGTTTTTAAACAATTTACGCCACGTTTATTTGATAAGAACTTTACAATGCTGCGAAATTATAACGTTAATTTCCCATTAACCAAAACCTTGAAACTGGATTATACCGCTACAGTTAATGCACGTATTCAGGAACCATTCGGACAGCTAAATTCGGCTGAAAAGAAGGATTCTGTCAGGCAAGAGTTTTTTGCGTTTGGTAAAATGACAAGTTTTAACCAGACTGCTAACTTTAATTATGCCATTCCTTTTGATAAAGTGGGCTTCCTCAACTGGATAAGCACCTCCGTAAGGTATGGCGCTAACTACGGCTGGCAGCAGGCCCCCCCTTCGTTTACTACATTAGGCAATATCATACAAAATAGCAGGGAAATCTCCATGAATTCCCAATTCAATATGATGAGTCTTTATAACAAGATTCCTTTCCTAAAACGCATCAACCAAGGCACCAAAAAGAAAACCAATACAAAAAAAGAGGCGGCGAGTAAAGAGAAAAAAGACAATGCTCAACGGGATGAACAAGAAGAAAAACCGACTAAAAAGAAAAAAGAAAAACAGGCTTTCGGCACTAACTTTTTCAAGAGTTTGATGATGCTTAAAAATGTTAGTTTTACGTATAACCAGAAGGAAGGCACTATTTTGCCCGGCTTTAATTATCAGATAGATTATTTCGGCGAAAACTTTGCACATAATGCACCTGGGCTTCCATTCCTGCTCGGTAGTCAGGATAAAAACATCCGTTATAGCTTGGCTAAAGATGGTGCCTTGACGAATGATGTGAGAATGAATAATTATTTCATGCAAAATTCTGTCAAAAGTATCCAGGGAAATGCATCAATTGAGCCATTCAAGGATCTAAAGATTCAGATGACTTTTAACCAAAACCGCGCCAATAATTTGCAATCGGTTTTCAGATATGATACTGCAAAGCACTATAATGACTGGCGCGACCTGCAGATAACGGAAACCGGAACATTTACAACGAGCTATATCTTTATCAATACTGCTTTTGATAAACAAAGCGCAAAGAATAGTTGGGTGAGCAGTACTTATGATAATTTTGAGAATTCCCGCGTGGTAATTTCAAAGAGGCAGGCACAGGAAGACAGCAGGGTGGCTAATAAAAATAGTTTTGATGATACCAATAAGGTGTACCATCAAGGTTATGGGCCAAAAGCGCAGAATGTACTCATACCAGCCTTTTTAGCTGCTTACACCGGCACCAACCAAGCAAAAGCAGGCCTCAGTGCCTTCCCTAAGATACCATTGCCAAACTGGAACATTAATTATAATGGCCTCACTAAAATAAAATCGATTGGGAAAATATTTTCTAATTTCACATTGCAACACCGTTACCAAGGTGTTTATACTGTTGGAGGATTTACCAGCAATCTGCAGTACAACCCGGATACAACTCCTGTACCAGGCAAGGATCTTATTAGCAAGTATAATATCACAACAGTTTCTATTCGTGAATCTTTCAGCCCATTGATCGGTCTTGATTTTACCACTAAACAAGGCTTAACGGGAGGCTTCAGTATCAACCGCACAAGAAACATTAATTTATCTGTACCCAATGCTACCGTTACAGAAAACAATAACAAAGACTATACTTTCAAGCTTGGCTATAGAACAAATGGTGTTAAACTTCCTATAAAATTCAATGGCAAGAAAGCATACTTGGCCAATGACCTGCAAATGACACTTGACGTAACCATTCAGGAAAATGTAACCATCATACGAAAAGTTGACCAAAATACCAACCTCCCAGGAGGTGGGCAGAAAGTGGTGCAAATCCGCCCCAATATCATGTACATGGTCAACAATAATATCAACATAACATTATTTTACGACCGACGCTCCTCTAAACCATTTGCTTCCAATACTTTCCCTACATCGTTAACTACATTTGGCCTTAAATTGAGATATACTATTCAGTAACGGTATGATTAAATAGTTGTGTTTTAATATTAATTGCCTTATCTTTGGGATAAGTTGTGTTTAAAAATAGTATGGTTTTAGTAATTCATTCACACTTAAACCTAAAATTTGTAAATTACCCCATAAATTATGTCGTGGAGAAAATTGGACGGTACAGAAATCTTGATTCCTATCATGGATGAAGTGGAACAGGCTATTGCCAGGGAAAGAATAAAAGGCAGCAGGCTAAAGGTATGCATAGGTACCGACAGTCAGGTGAAACAGGATATAGTTGAATTCGCAACCGCCATCGTCTTTATCCGCGAAAAAAGTGGAGGCTTCATGTACTTTAATAGTTTTATTACCAAAAATTATTTTTCACTTAAGGAGCGCATGATACATGAGGTGAGTAAATCTATAGAAATAGCCTATACCCTTTGCCCCATATTCGATGCGCATAAAATAGAGATGGAAATACATGCCGATATCAATACCGACCCACAATTTAAAAGCAATGATGCACTAAAGGAGGCTATGGGTTATATAATCGGTATGGGCTATACATTCAAGGCCAAGCCCGATGCTTTTGCCAGCAGCTATTGTGCCAATAAGGTGGTTCAGTAAATTATATCCACTATTAAGGGCAGAATAATATACTTGCATTTTATGTCAAAGTAATTACATTTGTTTTAACATTACATTATATGTCAGCAACAAACGGCACCATATTTATCAATTACCGAAGGGATGATAGCAATTGGAATGCACTAGCACTCTATAATGAATTGCAAAAGTATTTTACTAAAGACCAGTTATTCAAAGATTTTAATGCCATTAGTCCCGGCGATGATTTTGCCGTAAGCATTCATACTGCCCTTAATAAATGCAATGTATTGTTAGTAATCATTGGTAAAGAATGGCTCGCAATTCAAAACAAAGACGGTACAAGGCGGCTGGATGATCCCAATGATTTTGTAAGGCTGGAAGTGGCCACTTCACTAACGCGAGGCATACAGGTTATACCGGTTTTATTTGATGATACACCCATGCCAAAAGCGGATGAACTGCCTGATGATTTGAAGGCCCTTTGCAGAAGGCAATTCATTGAAATAGACCCTAAAGGTTTTGAAGATGCTGTGCGCCACCTTGT
>JBBQIF010000147.1:0-7076 GCA_038324665.1 Bacteroidia bacterium | reverse complement strand
ATATGTCTCAATCAAGGTGTAGGTGTAGCAGTTAATGATAAAAAGATAATTGATGCTGCAATTGATGAAATGACGCGTATTGCAGGACAAAAAGCCCAAGCTACAATGTCCAAGAAGGCGATCAGTAATTTCAAATTGAGGGAAAAAATGCCAATCGGTGCTAAGGTAACACTTCGCGCAGATACAATGTATGAATTCCTTCACCGTTTAATTTCAATCGCTATGCCAAGGGTAAGAGATTTTCAAGGTCTTGCGGTTAAAGGATTTGATGGAAGAGGTAACTATACCATGGGTATTACCGAACAAATCATTTTCCCTGAGATTGATATCGACAAAACAAACAGGATTTCGGGTATGGATATAACATTCGTTACAACTGCAAAAACAGATGAAGAGTGTTTAGAATTATTAAGAGCATTTGGTTTACCTTTCAAAAAGAACTAACAAAATAAAATGGCAAGAGAAGCAATAAAAGCACGCGAACTTAAAAGAGAAAGACTCATCGCAAAGTATGCAGATAGGCGCTTAGCGTTAAAAGCAGCAGGCGATTTAATAGGTTTGCAGAAACTACCCCGTAGTTCATCCCCTTCACGTCTGCGCAACCGTTGTAAATTAACGGGAAGGCCACGTGGTTATATGAGGATTTTTGGAATTTGCAGGAATCAGTTCCGTGAACTGGCTTCAAATGGTAAAATCCCCGGAGTAACAAAAGCAAGCTGGTAATATTGAAATAAAAACAAGATAATTTACAATTGAATGATTCAATTTGTAAACATCAAAAAATAAAAAATAAAAAGAAATGACAGATCCAATAGCAGATTATTTAACCCGTTTAAGAAACGCTTTAGCTGCAAAACACAGAATAGTTGAAATTCCAGCCTCGAATGTTAAAAAAGCAATGACTAAAGTATTGTTCGAGAAAGGTTATATCTTAAACTATAAATTTGAAGATACTGAAAATAAACAAGGTGTTATTAAAGTAGCTTTGAAGTATGATGCAGTAACAAAGCAACCTGCCATCAGGGAGATAAAAAGGGTAAGTAAGCCTGGTTTACGCAAATATGCACCAGCCGATAATTTACCAAGAGTAATCAATGGCCTGGGAATAGCAATTATTTCAACATCTCACGGTGTTATTACAGATAAAGAAGCTAAGACTTTGAATGTAGGTGGTGAAGTATTGTGTTTCGTTTCATAATTAAAAATAAAACAGAAAAATGTCAAGAATAGGAAAAGCGCCGATAAAAGTTCCCGCAGGTGTTGAGATTAAAATCTCAAATGAGAATGTTGTGACTGTTAAGGGCCCGAAAGGTGAATTGCACCAAGCTATTAAACCTGATTTTAAATTAGAGCTTAACGAAGGTATTTTAACCTTAGTACGTCCTAATGAAGAGAAGCAAAATAAAGCACTGCACGGTTTATACCGTTCTTTGCTGAACAATAATGTGATTGGTGTTAAAGATGGCCATTCCACAAAACAGGAATTGGTTGGCGTGGGTTACAAAGCATCAAACATTGGCCAGATATTAGATTTATCACTGGGCTATTCCCATAGGATAATGTTGGAAATACCAAAAGAAGTAAAGTTAACTACTATTACTGAAAAAGGTCAAAACCCCACCATTATATTGGAAAGTGCTGATAAACAATTATTAGGTCAATTGGCTGCCAAGATTAGAGGATTCCGTAAGCCGGAGCCATATAAAGGAAAAGGTATCAGGTTCACAGGTGAGCAATTAAGGAGAAAAGCAGGAAAGTCTGCATCTAAAAAATAATTAGACAATGAGCAACGTAAAACAAAAAAGAAGGTTAAAGATTAAACGCAGGGTAGCAGGTGCAATTATTACATCGGCAGAACGCCCACGTTTAGTAGTTTTTCGCAGCAATAGTGAAATATATGCGCAAATAGTTGATATCACCAATAAAACTATTTGTTCAGCTTCCACTCGCGAAAAGGATATATCCGGCATTAAAGAAACCAAAACTGCAAAAGCGTCTTTGGTAGGTAAGAAAATTGCCGAAAAAGCCAAAGCCAACGGTATTGAAAAAGTGGTATTCGATAGGAATGGTTTCCTTTACCACGGCAGAGTAAAAAGTTTAGCAGAAGCGGCCAGAGAAGGAGGACTTCAATTTTAATTATTAATAGAAATCATGAATAACAGCAATATAAAACGCGTAAGACAATCCGAACTTGAATTGAAAGAGAAGGTTGTAGCTATCAATCGTGTTGCAAAAGTGACAAAGGGTGGACGTACTTTCAGTTTCACTGCCATTGTGGTAGTGGGAGATGGAAATGGCATAGTTGGTAATGGTTTAGGTAAAGCCGGTGAGGTAACCGACGCTATCACTAAAGCTATTGAGGATGCAAAGAAAAACCTGGTGAAGGTTCCAGTACTTAAAGGAACGATTCCCCATGAGCAATATGGAAAATTTGGTGGTGGCAATGTATTTATCAATCCAGCGTCAAGTGGAACAGGAGTAATTGCAGGTGGTGCCATGCGTGCTGTATTGGAAAGTGCAGGCATTCATGATGTATTGGCAAAATCTAAAGGTTCTTCCAATCCTCATAACGTGGTGAAGGCAACCTTAGATGCCCTCTCTAAATTAAGGGACCCATACAGCATTTCTAAACAAAGGAATATTAATTTAAAAAAGGTATTTAACGGATAATCATTATGGCCAAAATAAAAATAACCAAAACACGCAGCACTATTGGTCAGTCTGAAAGGGTTGAAAAGAACCTTGAGGCTCTTGGATTAAGGAAAATCAATAGTTCTAATGTGGTAGAAGAAACGCCTTCAATAAAAGGTATATTAAGAAAAGTTAACCATTTAGTAAAAGTAGAAAATATTTAACATGGATTTAAGTTCACTAAAACCTGCAGAAGGTTCAACAAAAACTGCAAAACGCATTGGTAGGGGCCAGGGTTCCGGTAGAGGCGGTACGTCCACAAAAGGACACAAGGGTGCACAGAGTAGGAGCGGCTATTCCCGTAAAAAAGGATTTGAAGGCGGTCAGATGCCATTGCAAAGGCGTATCCCTAAAGGAGGTTTCAAAAACTTTAACAGAATAGAGTATGCCTCTATTAATTTAGATGTTTTACAGAATCTGGCTGATACACACAAGTTGTCAGTTATAAATCATGAAGCATTGGTATCTTATCACCTTGTAGGCAAAAGGGAAGTATATAAAATACTGGGTCGTGGTGAATTAAAAGCAAAATTGGAAGTACATGCTCACCGTTTCTCGGATACTGCTAAAAAAGCAATTGAAGATAATGGGGGAAGCGCTAACCTATTAGGAAAATAAGAAAGAATGAAGAAATTTATTCAAAAATTAAAAGAGATTTGGAGTATAGAAGAGTTAAGAAGTAAAATCCTTAACACACTGCTTTTCCTGCTTATCTATCGGATAGGCACATTTATCATCTTGCCCGGTATTGATGGTAGCACTCTTATGGGCGCTTTGCAGAAGCAAACAGAAGGTATTTTAGGATTAGTAAACATATTTGCGGGTGGTGCCTTCGGAAGGGGTGCTATTTTCGCTTTAGGTATCATGCCTTATATCTCGGCTTCAATTGTTATACAATTGCTGAGTATAGCTGTACCTTATTTCCAAAGGATTCAAAAAGAGGGTGAAGAGGGAAGAAGAAAAATTAATCAATATACCAGATTTTTGACAATTGCAATTACTGCAGTTCAAGCGATAGGTTATTTGTATAACATTACTTCTAAACAGGATAATTGGGGCGCTCTTCTATTCAAGACCAACCCTGCAGTTATGTCTGAATTCATGTTTATGCTGGTTAACGTTACGTTATTAGTAGCTGGTACCATGTTCACCATGTGGTTGGGTGAGAAAATTACAGATAAAGGTTTAGGTAACGGTATTTCGCTTATCATCATGGTAGGTATCATCGATAGATTGCCAGAGGCATTGGGATTTGAACTAGATCAAAGGTTTACCAAAGGTGGTTTACCTCTATTTATATTGGAATTAGTATTCTGGCTCGTGGTAATTGTATCGACAATTCTCTTAATACAAGGAACGAGAAAAATTGCAGTAAACTATGCTAAAAGAGTTGAAGGCAGTAGAATGTTAGGTGGTGCAAGGCAATATATTCCATTGAAAGTCAATGCAGCTGGTGTTATGCCAATTATATTTGCACAGGCAATTATGTTCTTACCGCCAACCATTGCCCAAAATGTAGAGAATCCGGGAGTTTTTCTTAGGTCTTTAAGTGATTATGGCTCTTTCGGTTATAATGCGTTGTTCGCAGTGCTAATTATTGCATTCACCTATTTTTATACGGCTATTATGGTGAATCCTAACCAGATGGCGGATGAAATGAAGAAAAATGGCGGATTCATACCAGGTATTAAACCGGGTAAGAGCACCAGCGAATATATTGATACGGTGATGTCAAGGATAACTTTTCCAGGTTCACTTTTCCTTGCAGCAATAGCTGTTCTCCCTTCAATTGCAATGCTATTTGGTATTAGCCAGAGCTTTGCCCAATTTTATGGTGGAACCTCATTGTTAATCATGGTAGGGGTGGTATTGGATACCCTCCAGCAAATAGAAAGTTATTTATTAATGCGTCACTATGACGGGTTAATGAAGTCGGGACGAATAAAGGGACGGTCGGGTACAAGCGCAGTTTCAACACAATCAATTTGATAATTAAAAAAAAACAACTAATTTTGCACCCCCGTAAAAATGGCTAAACAAAGTTCGATAAAACAAGATGGTATAATAGAGGAGGCCTTGTCCAATGCGATGTTTAGGGTAAAATTGGCCAATGGTCATGAGATTATTGCCACAATTTCGGGTAAAATGAGAATGAATTACATCAGGATATTACCTGGTGATAAAGTACAGGTAGAAATGAGCCCGTACGATTTAACAAGAGGACGAATAGCATACAGATATAAATAACCAAAGAAATGAAAGTAAGAACTTCAGTAAAAAAGCGCAGTGTAGACTGTAAATTGGTAAAACGCAAAGGTAAACTCTTTGTGATTTGCAAAAAGAATCCAAAATTTAAACAAAGACAAGGATAATGGCAAGAATAGCAGGTATTGATTTACCCAAAAATAAAAGAGGCGTAATAGGTTTAACCTATATATTCGGAATTGGATCTAGCAGGGCTGGAACTATTTTGGATAAGGCCGAAATCAACCACGATAAAAAAGTGATTGAATGGAATGATGAGGAATTAACTTCTATCAGGAATATTATTTCCAGTTCATTTAAAACTGAAGGTGAATTGCGTTCAGAAGTTCAACTGAATATCAAACGTTTGATGGATATTGGTTGTTACAGGGGTACCCGTCACCGTAAAGGATTGCCTCTACGTGGACAAAGTACTAAAAACAACGCACGTACCAGAAAAGGTAAACGTAAAACGGTTGCTAACAAGAAAAAAGTCACTAAATAATAAGATATGAGCACAGCTAAAAATACCAAGAAAAAGAAAGTTAAGGTTGATCCAGTGGGTCAGGTTCATATTAGAGCATCCTTCAACAATATTATAGTGTCGGTTACCAACATAAATGGCGAAGTTATTTCATGGTCATCTGCCGGTAAAATGGGTTTCAAAGGGTCTAAGAAAAATACGCCTTATGCTGCTCAGTTAGCCAGTCAGGATTGTGGAAAGGTAGCGTTTGAACTAGGTTTAAGGAAAGTGGACGTTTTTGTTAAGGGACCGGGTTCAGGAAGAGATTCCGCAATCAGGAACCTTGCAGCAATCGGTTTGGAAGTAATGTCTATCAATGATAATACACCTCTTCCACATAATGGATGCAGACCACCAAAACGCAGACGTATTTAATAAAATAGAAAATAAAAAATGGCAAGATATACAGGTCCTAAATCAAAAATTGCACGTAGATTCCGTGAGGCTATTTTCGGTCCGGATAAGGCTTTGGATAAAAAACCTTATGGTCCCGGAATGCATGGTAACTCCCGCAGAAGAGGCAAACAATCAGAGTATTCAATCCAGTTAGCTGAAAAGCAAAAGGCGAAATATACTTATGGCTTATTAGAGCGTCAGTTTGCTAAAACCTTTAAAGTAGCTGCGGCAAAACGTGGTGTTACTGGTGAAAACTTATTGAAATTCCTTGAATCCAGATTAGATAACGTGGTTTTCAGAATGGGTGTTTCCCCTACTCGTAGCGGAGCGCGTCAGTTAGTATTACACAAACATATTTTAGTGAACGGAGAGATAGTTAATATCCCTTCCTATCATTTAAAAGCGGGTGATAAAATCGCAGTAAGAGAAAAATCAAAATCAATGGAGGTTATTACCGAGTCTTTAGGAAGCGGTAAAAAGCGCTTCGGATGGATCGAATGGAATGATAAAGAGATGGCCGGTACTTTCGTTAACATGCCGGAAAGATCAGAAATTCCTGAGAACATAAAAGAACAACTAATCGTTGAATTGTATTCTAAATAATCATTAATTAAAAAAAAAGTAAAATGCCAATATTAGCTTTCCAAAAACCTGAAAGAGTAATTATGCACAAAGACACAGACTTCTACGGTCTGTTCGAATTTAGCCCCCTTGAAAAAGGGTATGGTATTACCATAGGAAATTCTTTGCGCAGAATATTGCTTTCTTCATTAGAAGGTTACGCTATCACATCTGTAAGAATTCAAGGTGTTGACCATGAATTCTCTACAATAAAAGGTGTGGTGGAAGATGTAACCGAAATAGTTTTGAACCTTAAACAAGTAAGATTTAAGAAATTAGCTAAAACTGAGGATAACGAAAAAATATTTATCAGCATTAAAGGCAAAGATGCTTTTACAGCCGGTGATATTTCAAGATATACCAATACGTTTGAAGTTTTAAATCCTGAAATGATAATCTGCAATATGGAGCCATTCGTTAATCTTGAGTTAGAAATAACTATTGATAAAGGAAGAGGCTATGTGCAGGCAGATGAGAATAAACCTAAAGATGCGCAAATTGGCTTAATTCCAATTGATGCTATTTATACCCCAATCAAGAATGTTAAATATTCTGTTGAGGATTTTAGGGTTGAACAAAAAACAGATTACGAGAAATTAAT
>JBBQIF010000146.1:0-7089 GCA_038324665.1 Bacteroidia bacterium | reverse complement strand
AATAAAATGACCAAATTAAAAGCCAACCAGAACATGTACTTGGGTTATAATTATTATAACTATTTCTTTGATTTAGTGGGCAACGTGGCTGATGATGACGATGTTACGGTTAGTACTTCTTCTTCATATAGATTTTGGGGTTTCTACAATGGCTATACCTATAATTCATACAAATTCAACAGCAATACGATTCAGAATTGCGATGGCGGATACTATTGGAATGGTATTTCGAACTATTATCCGCAATCTCCAAGTGGTGTTCAGCAAATCAATGACAACCTAATCCAGAATAATAAGAGTTCATACTATTATACTTACCGTATTTATTCTTATTACGCGCAATATTCATCTTTGGCTTACCCGATTGAGTTAAAGAGGAATTCGATTTTGAAAAATTCTTGCGATTATTACTATAACTATAGTATCTATACCTACTATTATGGAAGCTATCAGATTTATGATAACGTGATTGATGGTAATATCAGTACCTACTATTACTACCACTATTGTATTTATGCCTACTACTATGGCAACTATGATATCCAGAGGAACATCATCAAAAACAATACGGCCATTGGTGGTGGCGTTGGTTATGTTTATGGCATTTATTGCTATTACAACTATGAGGTTGAGATTCTGAGTAACTTGATTGTTGACAATATTGGTTATTACGGAACTTATGGTATGTATGTATACAATTCTAATACTGGTACATGGAAAGCGGAGATTAGGCAGAATACAGTGAAGATAGATGGAACACAATCTGGTTATAGTTACCATTATGCTTATCCTTTCTATGTATTCTTCTATTACAATAGTTTATTTCAATTCATGGGTAACATAGTAGATGTGCGAAACAGTTATGGTATGTATGTATATCTATATACTTACAATACCCTGAAAGTTGATAATAACTCTTACTATACTTCCATTAACGTAAGCAATCAATATTGGTATACACTTTCTTCAGGAAGTGGCAATTCAGCAGCAGCATGGGTTGCTTTAGGCCTTGGAGCAGGTGAGAAAGAAGCAACCACCGGTCATAATTTTGCGGGTAACTATGCTTCCCAAAGATATATTAACCAGAATAATGTACCGCCTTATGCCAATAACCCGAAGGATGCTTATAGTGTATTAAGAAATACTGCTAAAGGTGACCGCGGAGCGGTAGAAAGTATTTTGGATATTCAAACGGTATCTACAACTTTCGCACCTAATTCATTCGAATGTGCTGGTTTTGTAGCAAGCCCTACAATTACCATTAAAAATAACTTTGCAGATGCCATCAACAATGTAAAGTATGGTATGTCATCTAATGGTATTTTATTGGCTACTGCTAGTATTTCTACATCAATAGCAATAGGAGGAACAGGTACTGTAACTTTCCCACAGGTTAAATTCAGCAAGGCTGGTCAGCAGAAAGTTAAATTCTTCCTTTTCGATGCAGATGATGTGCCAAGCAATGATACCATAACGAAAAGTTTCCTGATTAAAACCGCACCGGGTGGAGGTAAATTGACCCTGAATACCACTAAATCTGCACCAAAAGCATATTTTGATATTACAGGCAAACCAGATATTACTACTAATGGCGAGGCCATTGTTTATGACCTTACACCTCCTGCCACAGTGGGTTATGTTAATAAGGATTATGTTGGTCTTTCAGGTGGACTGAGCAGTTGGATAGGTGTTGTTTCTGCTAAAACCAAGTATGGTGTTGCAGTTGGTCCGGGTATTGTTAAAATGAATGCTCCTTCAGGAGGTTCCCCTAACTACCCTACGAATGCCTACATAGAATTTACACCTACCCTTGGGTTGGTGGATAGCTTAATAACAATCTCCATTAAAATCAATGATTTGCTAACGGGTTGCGATACTACTTATGTGCGCAATGTTTTGGTAGCTCCTCAGGGAATACCTAACTTTAAATTACCGGTGATTATATGTGATAAGGATGAGATTTTCTTTGAGAATACCTCATCAGTATCAAGCGGCGCCTTGTTAAGCACTTGGGATTTTGGTGATGGTTCACCAACAGTAGATGCTACAAGCCCTGTTTATAAATTCAATGGCCCGGGTACTTATACCGTTAAATTAACTGTAGTGACGGCTCCATATGGTTATGTAACTACTATCTCTAAAACAATTAATGTTAATGAAATACCAAGTGCGAATTTCAAGAATGTAAATGCATGTCAGGGCACAGCGGTTAAATTGAACAATACAACGACTATCGGATCAGGTACATTAACTTATGTATGGGATTTCGGTGACGGTTCACCAACATCAACTGCTACCCATACTTCAAGAATATATAGCGTACCGGGTGGCTACAAAGTAACATTGACTGCTTCAGGAAATGGATGTAAGAGTGCTATTTCTAAGAATGTGTATGAATTTGCACGTCCTATGGCATCTTTCACTAAATCAGCAGGAAGTTGCGATAACGATTTATTTGAATTCACTAATAACTCCACTATCGCACAAGGCGAATTTGGTAACAATTGGGATTTCAATGACGGTGGCAATAAAGCAACAGTATCAGAACCTAAATATGATTTCTTAACACCGGGTGTTAAAAAAGTTAAATTGTTAACTGTTTCAGAATTCGGTTGTGCAGATTCAATGGAAACTAATATTACTGTTAAACCAACAAGTACTTCCAACTTCACTTATCCGTTTGCATGCAGCAAGACCAAAACACAGTTTACTAATACCACAATGGTTCCAGTAGGCGAAACAGTAGCTACTACTAGTTGGGATTTTGGTGATGGTTTCCAGTCCACTGCTACAAGCCCATTGAAACAATGGTTCTCAATTGGCCCTAAGATTGTAAAATTGAAGACTGTCTTAACCAACGGTTGTAAAGATGAGACTTCACAGATTGTATCAGTAGGAGTTCAGCCAGATGTTAAATTCCAGTTTGCTGACCAATGCGCAGGTTCAGAAGTACAGTTTACTAACTTGACAAGCTTCACACAAGGTAAAGTAACTTACGAGTGGGATTTTGGCGACCAGAATACTTCTAACCAAGGTTCACCAAGGCACATATACACCACAGGTGTTGGAACCCAGTCTTTCACAGTGAAATTAAAAGCTAAGATTGCCGGTGGTTGCAGCGACTCAATGGTTGATGTAGTAAATATCAATCCATTGCCAACTACTTGTGATTTTGATATTGCACGTGATTACAATGTTTCAGAAAAAGCTTATAAGTTTTCACCTAAAGGTGGTGCTTTAACCGGAATTACTTACACTTGGTTAACAGGTGATGGCAATACAGTGCCAACAACAGGTGCAGGAACAAGCTATATCTACAGTGGAACAGGTAAATATTGTGTAACAATGATTGCGCGTAACTCATCAGGTTGCGAGTGTTCTAAAACCCAATGTGTAACCTTATCATTGAATGTAAACAAAGCATCCGATATGAATAGCCTGATTACAATTTTCCCTAACCCAACCAATGGAATATTCAGTGTTAAGTTAGATGCTTATGTAAGCAATAGCATGGTTGTTAATGTATACAATTCAATTGGTGAAATAGTGAAAACTATAACAGTTAATACCAACACTGCCGATATAGATTTATCAGCATTTGCTAATGGTGTTTATGTTGTTAAAGTAATTGCAGATAACCAAGTTTCAACTAAGCAGATTGTTTTAAACAAGTAATTGTAAAATAATAAACCTTTAAAAATCCCGGGACTTAATTGTCTCGGGATTTTTTTTGTTCATTTGTTAGTGATTAAGCATTATCGCAGCAATTTTTTAATAATGAGATCCTTCAGATAGGTTATTCAAATTGGCAGATCTCCGTGCTGGATTCAACCAACAACAGGCATGTAAATGCAAACTATTTTGATTATGTTTGTAGTAAAGAATAGTAGCTGTTCTATGTGTTAAGACTAGAGTTACTAAATATAAATCCATGAAAAAGTTAATACTCCCTCTGCTATTGTTGTTTATTATTCAATCTTTTGCGCAAGTTGCCATAAATTCGAAATGGCAATTTAAGGGACAATTAAAAGATAGTAGTGTAAAAGCTTTTTCGTTACCTGCAACTATTAAAGGTAAAAGAGATAAAGATTTTCTTGTTTATCAAAGGGGCAACAAGCTTGATACCTTATTATTAAATGAAGCGGATCACCGCCAGGTATTTGGGGATAATTGCCAACTAACAGCAATTCAAATCGATGGAAAAGGATTAAAGGAAGTATTACTCACCTTTACAGTTAGTGAATCTGTATCGGCAAATGATGAACCAGGCAAGGCGCGCTTTTATAAATACGAGCATACAATAAATGAAATATGGAATCTTGATTCAGGCTCACAATTATTAATGTTTACAGGCAGTTATTTTAATTATAATAAGGTTACAGACTATATCGGTAATATTCAAACTGCTGTTTATATTGACAGTTCTATCCATATAGATTCCTGTTATTACAGTGCTAAAGTTTCGATGGATGCAAAGGGCACCATTACATTAAAGAATATAAAATTAAATTACGAGGAGAGGTGCGGTAATGATATTTGGATTAGAAAGCATGGTCGCGGAACCTTCGTTTTTAAGGGAGGTAAGTATGTTTGGATTTCAGATAAGGACTAATTCAACTATACAGTGCTATCTTCATATACTGATAGCGCTACCATAACTACAATTTTTTTATTGTTTCCTTATAGCGTTCTTTGTACAATGATTGAAGTTAATGTACAAAACAGAATAGCAATTATTTTATTGAACAGGCCTGAAAAAAGGAATGCCTTGAATAGTGAAATGGTTGAAAGTCTCCACAAGGCATTATTAGTGTTAAAGGATAATGACGAATGCAAAGTTGTTATTATCAGAGGGAAAGGAGAATCGTTTTGTGCTGGGGCTGATTTAGGATATTTGCAGCAACTTCAAGCCAATTCTTTTGAGCAGAATCTGGCAGATTCAACCCAATTAATGCTGATGTTCAGCGAACTTTATCATTTTCCTAAAATTACCATTGCACAGGTGGAAGGGGCAGCACTTGCTGGGGGTTGTGGCTTGGCGGGTTTATGCGATTTTTGCTACGCTACACCAAATGCACAATTTGGTTATACTGAGGTGAAAATAGGATTTATTCCTGCAATAGTTTCTGTATTCCTAACCAGGAAGATTGGCGAAAATGTGGCAAAGCAGCTAATCCTAACGGGCGATATTATTACCGCAGAAAGGGCACTGGAAGTCAATTTAATTACCGGTATTTTTTCAATTGACTTAATTGAAGATAAAGTATTGGAAAGGGCGGAGAAATTATGCAGATCTGTTTCTTCCCAAGCAATAAGACTTACAAAAGGTCTACTCGCTGCGTTTCCGGGTAAGTCCATTCAACAGCAATTGGAGTTAGCGGCCAATGCAAACGCCAATGCGAGATCAACTGAAGATTGTAAAAGGGGAATTGCTGCTTTTTTGAACAAGGAGAAATTAAGCTGGTAAAATGGACTTTATTGATACACATGCCCACTTGTATGCAGAGGAATTTGACCTCGACAGGGATGAGATGATGAATAGGAGCCTAGAAGCGGGTGTTAGTAAAATTCTATTGCCCAATATAGACATTGAAAGCATTGATGGATTGTTGGCGCTAGCTGATAAATTCCCTCATAATTGCTTTCCAATGATGGGCCTTCATCCTTGTTCTGTAAAGGAAAATTACCAAGAAGAACTCGCTGCAATAAAAAGGACGCTTTTTAATGGGCGTAAATATGTGGCGGTTGGTGAGATAGGGATTGATCTCTATTGGGATAAAAGTCGATGGATTGAGCAGCAGGATGCTTTTATAACGCAATGCGGATGGGCTACAGAATTATCGCTGCCTATTGCAATTCATACCAGGAATGCTACAAGGGAAACACTTGATTGCCTGGGTCAACTGCAAGTACAACCGGGTGGGGTTTTTCATTGTTTTGGTGGATCGCTTGAAGAAGCAAATGAAATTATCTCATTGGGTTATGCATTGGGAATAGGCGGAGTAGTAACCTATAAAAACTCAAATCTGCCAGAGATTTTAAAAAATATTGATATAAAACATATCCTTTTAGAAACAGATGCGCCGTATTTAAGCCCTGTACCATACAGAGGTAAAAGGAATGAAAGCAGTTACATACCTATAATTGCGGAGACTTTGTCAAAGATCTATAACCTGCCTTTGGATGAAATTGCTGAAATTACAACAGCTAATTCAAAAAAATTATTTAGCCTTTGATATGGCAATTTCTCTTATGTGTTTTTAGCAAAGCGGGATGAACTAAATCTTTATTGGCATTAAAAATTGCAATGTACTTTTGGTTATTTAGTAATTACCGAATGATATAAATCAATAATAATATGAAAATTAGTCAGTTATGAGTTAATTAGGTAGATTGCTAATATTTAAAGATTAAGACAATAATATAACTTAACAGATAAAGGTAAAAACTGATAAAAGTCAAATAAAATCAGAAAAACCTCTTTTTACGGAATAGTTGACAAAAGTCAGTTTAAGTAAATAGTGCATTTGTTAAACGCTTTTTAAATTGTTTTAACAAGGGGATTCTTTAGTAAGCTAGATTGTCGTATATATTATTGAAATACAAATAGATACAAGTTTTGTCATATTTCTATGACTTTTGCCCATAATGCCAAGAAAGGCTTTTTTTCCTTCATTAAACCAACTATGTTTACAAATCTACTTTACCTAGTTATGAACAAAAAAAATACAGCAAACAAAAGTTTTTCATCTTTATTAATTATTTTTCTGCTTGCCGGTACTAAACTTTTAGGTCAATGCAATTCTGCACCTAATTATTGTACCGACATCAAGGCAGCCAATAATGCTAGTTATGGAATGGGAATCCAAAATGTGGTGATGAATACCAGAGCGAAGCCATCGCAGCTAAGCAATGCAACTTCCTTGGGCAATGGCGTACAAATCTATTTTGATTTTACAAGTATGTCGGTTTCTGCTGCGGCCAATGATACCATCAATTATGCAATAACTGGAGGCACCAGTAATCAAACAAAGATTCGGGTTTTTATTGATTATGATTTGGATGGCACTTTTGCAACATCTGGTAGTG
>JBBQIF010000145.1:0-7103 GCA_038324665.1 Bacteroidia bacterium | reverse complement strand
AGGATGCACGCCCTTCCTGTTTTGATGTGGATTGAAGTATTTATCCAATACCTGGCAGAAACCGTAATAAGGCATAGGGTGACGGATAATTGTGCAAGCAACCGGCTTATCGAGTATTAAATCCTGACCGATAATCACAACAGATGCAGCAGTAGTGTAAATATGGTTTAAATACTTGGTATTGGCCAAAAAAGTAATATCTCCTGCCTTAGCATCTTCTATTTTACCTACTGATGTAATCAATTGTTGGGCATTGCCTTCAATGCTCCCTTTGATTAAAACCGCTATTTCAGATGCTGATAATTTCATGCAATAATCCTGCGAAGATAATATTTAGGGATAATAGCTTAAATAATATTTTTTAACGGTTTGTTTAAGCGCCTTTAAATTGTAATTGTCACTGGCATCGGTCACATCAATTACAGAACCATCTTTCATCAGAATATTGATATGCTTACTCTCCTCTTTATAAGCATCATTTTTTATCAAGCTTTGGGATGCGAAATAAGCCGCTTCAAGGCTTTTTAATTTATATTTCTGACAGATTTCGGCTTGTTTATCACTCACCAATTTATCATCAAAAGGTTTGGAAGCTATTTGTATTTTAGGCAATTGTCTTTCCACAAGATTGCGCGAAAGGAGGCACAACACCTTGTCATCGCATGTTTGCCAGGTTTTAATAGCTGAGAAAATATCTGAATCATCAAGATTTGTAAAATGTTGAAGCGCCAAAGGGTTTTCGTCAAATATTTTCTTGTTCACTTCATTTTCTAGGAACCAAGTAAGTGCAGGTGTTGCAAACAAATGGATACCGGCTTTGGAAACCTCTGCTGCTCTATTAATAATATTGGTTAGAAGTATATCCGTTGCTACAACGGTTTTGTGAAGATAAACTTGCCAATACATCAATCTACGTGCTATAATAAACTTTTCAATACTGTAAATTCCCTTTTCTTCTACTACGAGTTCATCATTCACCACATTGAGCATGTTGATGATTCTTTCTGAACCTACGACACCCTCTGTAACACCTGTAAAGAAACTATCGCGGTTCAGGTAATCCAGCCTGTCCATGTCCAACTGACCTGAAATCAACTGGTAACAAAAGGCTTTCTTGTATTGATTTTGGAAAATCTTTATGGCCAGGTCTAATTTACCTTTAAATTCAGTATTTAAAGCATGCATCATTTTAAGAGAAATGAATTCATGGGGAACATTTTTGGCTAAAGAATTTTCTAATGTGTTGCGGTATGGCCCATGACCGATATCGTGGAGGAGAATTCCTATATAAAGTGCTTCCGCTTCCGCATCTGTAATTTTAACCTCCTTGTGCCTCAAGGTTTGCACAGCTTTGGTCATTAATTGCAGAGCACCAAGGGCGTGGTGAAAGCGTGAATGGGTAGCACCGGGATAGACGTAATCTGTCATTCCTAATTGCTTTATCCTACGCAAGCGTTGAAAGAAAGGATGCTGTATCAGTTCAAATATCAGTTCACTGGGAATGGTAAGAAAACCATAAACCGGGTCGTTGATAATTTTATTGTTTTTAATCATGGAAAGGGAGGTGCAAATTTAAGGTTTAGGTTATAGGGATTTTTTGTCCGCATAAACAATTAGAGAATCCATTTGAGTAATTTTTCAATATTAACAATTATAACTCTAAGGTGTCAATTAGGACAGAATTGATTTTCAAGATGTCTTTATTTTCTAGTCTTTCTCTTTTGCTTACAATTCTGTCAAACGAAATTGTCCTAATTTGACGACATAAAGCAAAGCTATCTGCGGTTAACCCTGCAGATCCTTTAAGAATCTTGACAATTGTAAACAAACTATATCGTGCTTCATTCCTTGTCAAAGGGACAACAACTGCCAATTCAAGATTATTAAACGATTTAATAATTACGCAAGGTCTTTCAAAACCTTGTTCGTGACCTTTGATTTCTTTTGGGGGCGAACCAAGATTTACATTAACAATTTCGCCTTTGATGAAGTTTTGCTTCATTAATTTAAGAAGTTTTTTTCAAAATCTCCCAAGTCCAAATCAGCCATTTTTTTATTTTCATTTATAAATGTTTTATCAAAAGATAAGGTTGAAATAATGTGTTTCGATGAATAAGATTTTAAGATGTCTAATTCTATAGATAAAGCAATATATTCCTGAGCTGCATCAGCAACCAAAAAAGCTAACTCGTTTATCGTTTTAACAGAAACTTTTGAATTATCATCTCCAATGATATCGGCCGCAACCAATACAAATTCAATATGGAGTGAAGCATTTGTCCAATTGACAATTTTCTGCACCATGTCATCATCAGGAATGGCAAAAGCCAATGAAGCAATATATTGTTCATAATTTATTTCAGGGAATTTCGAGAGTGAATTTGAGAATGTATCTTGGGAAAATTCATTTGTCCCAATTATCGCTTCAACAACCCTTTGGTTACATCTCAAAGCAAACAACAAATTTTCAGTAAGTACTTCAAGTTTTTTATTTGTCTTTAATTCCTCAACTTGCGGAAAAATGTCCTCAAACATATTCAGATAATCAAAATTCGAATCAGCCCCTAACCATTTAATTGCTTTAATCCTTAAATTGAATATCTGACTAAGCATTACAATAGATTGGCCTTGGATTTTTATGCCGGATGTGATGAGTGTCTTTATATCCATAGAAAGTCGGTTCAATTCCTTTTTCAAAGGACTCTCCAATTGTGAATAGAGATTATTCCTCAATTGAAAACAAATTACATCATAGTTTTTTGCGGTTGCAATCATTTAACAGCAAATTTAGGTATAATTTTAATTAAAATCAATTCTATTCATTTTTAAAACTGAGACACTATCGCATTTATACTATTGTTCAATGTCGCGTTGTCAATACGCTTACCTAATAATTCAAAAGTAAGGATTCAAGAAGTTTTATTTTTTTGAAATAATAAAGCTAAAGCTAATCCATAAATTCGTGTCAATAACAAGATTGACAGGTTTATTTTTTGGCATACCGCTCTGTTCGTACCTCTTCAACAATAGTTGCAATTTCATCAAGATCTGGTATAGCAAGCGCATTTTTCCTCATCTTTTTAAGGTAATTTTTAGTTTAGACACTGGCTCATCACTAATCTTAATTAGATTCAATTCCTGCAGGTCTTTTATAAGCTTCAGGGCTTTAGGATTAAGTATTTCAATTTTTAAAGCTTCCATATTGCAAATTTAAGGATTTTTTGGCCAAAACACGAATCAGACACTCAGGAAAGTAAAAGTGATTAAAACACTAAATTCACTTTTCAAAATAGGCATATTTAAAAGTGTAAAGGGTAGTCCTTTCAGACTCACCTTTTTGATCAGATTTCTTATACGCTGAATAATAGGTGGCCTGCAAATCATTTTCATAAAATGTATAACCGTTAAAATAAATTGTAGAATCTTTAATTGCAGTATTTACGCCAAACATGCATACTCCTGAATAATACACAAACTGTCCTGGTTCATAAAAGCGCTCTCCTTTTACAAAGTGTTTCAGGTAATTCTGTTCAAAATTCTTACCCGCAAAGCATTTGGCCAATCGCTCAAATTGTTGATAGGTTATTTCAGTATTACCCTTTTTAAAATTGCTATTTAAAATTTCCTTTTTACACCAATAAAGTTTACCCGGATTATAATTGGTTTTAAACCTACTCTTTATATGCCTTGCCAAAACGAATTGTCCCTTTTTATTCACTTTTCTTTGATTAACCATCAATTTCCATTTTAAGTATCCATGCCATAATTCTCGGTTGTAATATCTGTTTTGTTCACGAAGGAGGTAGCCTAGCTTATATACTTTAGTAATAGTTTGGACATAGCTTATAACTGTATCTGCGTCATTAAAACTTTTAACAGAAGAAAAAGCACTATCAATCCGCATAAGCAATGTGGCACTAAAATACTTGGTAACAGTGGTCTTGCTAGTTATATCATTCCCTGAATATGCTGTTTCAATAAAATATTCCCCCTTTAGCTCACCTTTTCTAACAATATTCCCTGCATTATCAATTTCTAACATCCAGCATAATTGATTATTTGAATTGAAAATTTCAATTTTCCTTACCTTTTTAAGCTTATAAAATCCAGTGTTTGTCAACAAGAATTGAGGACTTTGATGTATATCATACCTGTCCTCAAATTTAGAAATATATCCTACGGCATTAACTCTACTATTTGATACAATTTTTACTTCCTGTCCCTGGCAATTAGGGAAGGATGTGAAGTAGGTAATTAGAAAAAAACAAGAAAATAAAACAAATCGATAATGAGATAAAATAGACATTAATACAAAAATACAAAATATTAATAAACAATTTGAATGGAAATAACTTATTTAATTTAATTGTAGGATATTGACAATTAAAGGTTTAATATTGTGTAGGTGTCTTTAAAAAAGCTATATATAATGGTTTTTCTTTTGGGGAGTGCGGTAAGTGCTTTGCAAGCGCAGAAGGAATATAATATGTGGTATTTTGGTAACAAGGGCGGACTTAATTTTAATACATATCCTCCATCTGTTCTTTCGGATGGAAAAATGATGTCTGTGCAGTCTTCCTCCAGTATTTGTGACTCTAATGGAAACCTTTTATTTTACACCGATGGGGACACAGTCTGGAATCGAAATCACTTACCAATGATGAACGGCATAGTTACCTTACCAAATCTTAGGCATGAAAGTGCCGTACAAGGAAGTATCATCCTACCGGTTCCGCAAATTCCTAACTTATACTATATCATTATGGGGCCTTCATTTGAATCTATAAACAGGGATAGTATGCTGCGATATTGGGTAGTTGATATGACTAAAGATGGAGGATTAGGAGCGGTTACCGAAAAAGAAAAACCATTATTTGCACGACCATCTGAGGGTATGGCAATAGCAAAACATGCCAATGGATATGATTATTGGATTGGAGCAGTCTGTGATCCTTATGCAAAATTTCGTTGTGTACGTACCACTAATGGCCTATTTATAACAGCACCCATAGAACAGAAAATAGATAAAACTATGGGGTATAGTGAACATGATTATAAATTTTCTCCTGATTCAAGAATTATATCGGTGCATTCAAATATATTAACAGTTAATAAAGAGAGGCATCTTAATATTTTTCGCTTTGACAACAACACCGGGCTTATATCAAAAAGGATAAAACTCCCCAGAAGCATGAATGTACTCCAATATACTATTGAGTTTTCACCTAATTCACGATTTTTATATGTGCAGGATTTAGGACCCGAAAGAGTACTTTGGCAGTACGATTTATCTATATGGGATTCGACTACAATAGTCGATTCAAAAACAGCAGTGCATAGAATAAATGCAAGAGGAAATGATCTCAGATATATGCAAATAGGTCCTGATGGAAAGATATATGGATTTAATGCAGGAACTTCAAAAATCTCTGTTATCGATTATCCTGATTTGAAGGGGTTATCTTGCGGATTCAGAAGTCAGGTGGTAGATATTTCACCCGGGTTTAATTTTGTAGGAGGACCATATTATCCAAGTTGCCTGATCTATGAACGCAGATTCGAACTTGGTCCTGATAAATATATTTGTAGAGGAGATTCGGTTAAGATTGGCTATTTACCATGGCAAGGTGATAGTTTGCTTTGGAACACCGGAGATACATCTGGTTATATTACTGTAAAAAGATCAGGAACCTATGTTATCACAGTTAAAAACCGTTTTAAAGATTCGGTAAGTGTCATTGTAGGCCCCAAATACAAAGTCTTTATCGGCAACGATACCGCCTTTTGCCATCAATTTTCGCATATTCTCAAAACAGGATCCAATTGGTCTCAATACAACTGGAATACAGGATCTGTTGCTCCGCAGATTACGGTGAACCAACAAGGCATTTATTCCGTAAAAGTCCTTGATTCCAATTCCTGCCCAAGTGGCGATACAATTAATATTGATGAGATTAAAAAGCCTGCTATCAAAGTTAACTATGATTCCGTAACCTGCAAATATGTTTACCTCTCCATTGATACTTTAAAAGGTTTGAAATACTTGTGGAGCACCGGAGAAAAAAACAATGCAATCAAGGTAGAAAACAAAGGTTGGTACAATATTACCGCCAGTCATCAGTTTTGCAGCAATTCAGATTCCATTTATGTTGACCAACTCGCCATGCCTGAAGTTGATTTGGGAATAGATACCAGTCTTTGCGCCAATGAAATTGTTTTGACCACCAAAGAAAAAGGTAAATATTTATGGAACACCAGTGAAACAAGACCTTCGATTGTGATTAACCAACCGGGCAAATACTGGCTTACCGTGAGCAGAAATAATTGCTCTGCCACAGATACAATTGACGTAAAACTTTGCGAAGACATGCTAGTGTATATCCCCATTGCTTTTACACCCAATGATGATAATTTAAATGAAGTATTTAAGGTTTATGGATCAAATATCGTTCATGTGGAAATACAAATTTTTAGCCGTTGGGGTGAGAAGATTTTGGAAACTTCGGGTAAAGACCCCTATTGGAGCGGCACCTATAAAAACGAAGTATGCATGGAAGGTGTTTATTGCTACCTCGTAAAAGTGCAAGGAAAAAAGGCGGGAAGTGTGAAGTACTTGAGGGGAACGGTTACGTTGTTAAGGTAGGACTTCTAATACTAAAAAATCCCACCCACTGTGAGATAGAGATAATTGGCTTGTTTAGTATTGAGTCCGTCAATGGATTGGTAAGAGGTCTTCCATCCTATCCATGAAAAGCTGATATAGGGCGTATAGGACCTATCTTCCACTCCTTTTCCTAAGTATTTAATATCAATTGCTTTTTTACCCAATGCGGATATTTCAGTCATGATATGACTGTACCTAAAACGAAACTTAGCATAGTGGACTTTGTCGTTATCAGGATTAAAGGTGGAAAGTGATAAAAAATAATAGTTGAGGCCGGCATCTATCTTATCATTGATTTTATATACACCTCCTAAGCCTCCTTCATAACTAAAGATAAAGGCTGCCTTACTAACAGGTTCTTCTTGCACATAGTATGGCGTATTACTCGTGCGGCTGGTTTTAAAATATCCAACACCTAACTCAAGGAACTCAACAACTC
>JBBQIF010000144.1:0-7141 GCA_038324665.1 Bacteroidia bacterium | reverse complement strand
ACAGGCATTCAGAATATCAAAAAACGACTTGCAAACAAGACCCATTTTTCACTTTAAGGAACAGCCCATCAAACTGCACTTATTAATTTGCTTTTTGGCCCTGGTAGTATCTAAACACATCGAACTAAAAACAGGTATTTCCATTAGAAA
This sequence comes from Bacteroidia bacterium, assembly GCA_038324665.1. Classification (GTDB taxonomy): domain Bacteria; phylum Bacteroidota; class Bacteroidia; order NS11-12g; family UBA955; genus JABMMZ01. The sequence goes on along the minus strand of JBBQIF010000144.1, from coordinate 6,991 downwards.
ATTTATTGATGAGTCTAAGAAAATAGTTGACGGCGAAATTTTGAATCAAATCACAAATAGGGTTGTTACAATAAATGCGGAACAAACAATCAAAATGAAGGAACTAATCCTGAAATTAAACGCACCGCACTAAAAGGGACAAGTCAGGAAAAACTAATAAACTGCTTGTCCATTTACAATTTAAATAAAACCCAAATTGTAATAGACCTGTCAAGCGCACCCATAAGAAAAACAAAAATGCTAAAAGATTATTTGCTGCCTATTTTGGCATATAAATTTATCGACGTCTGATATATCTGAGGAAATGTATTAAATATAATTTCCGCAGATATAAAATTATTTGTACAATATTTAATTGTCAGTGAAATAATAATTCTAACATGGTTTAAAACCAACTTAACACTTTCAATATTCCTTTGGTCATCAGCATGGTGGGACGATTGACTTGTTTGCATAATTCCTAAATATTCTGAATGTGCATAATTCGAGAATAATGAATAGAGGTTTGAAAAATTAGGTTGTTTTAAATTACTTTGCTGAATAAGTTTATTCCAACTTTCTATCCTTGGTAAACCATGGTTTTCTAATTTTTTCAACTGCCCTTTATCTAAATTCTTATATTCACTCATTTTACTAATTTCAGAAATAATTTTTTCTATCATTTCTTCTTCATCCAACTTCTTTTGTTTGATATCTGTATTTTCTAATTCATTTTCAAAATTTTGCCTCGATATTAATCCCGAAACTTCCCATAATTTAAATCTAAATATTCTCTCTTCATCCTTTAAAACATTATTATAAATATAAGAAAGTGTCACATAATTTTCAATTAATGCCCTTGATAGAATATATAAAGTTGGATAATCAACAACTTTTCTAATTAATACAGAATTATTGAAAGTTTTAAGTTCATACCCTTCTATTAACTTAATTATAGAATTTGATGTGTAGATTAATTTATGAACTAAAGTTTCAAGATATTTTTTCCAATAAGGGACATTAATCTTAGAATCTGCTATTGCTTGCATTATCTCAACAAGTATATTAATGATATCCTGCAACGACTTCTTATTCTCTTCTATAGTTCCTTCAGAATGCCCTTCAATTTCCTTTATAAAAAAGTTCGGGTCAACATAAATTTGCATCATAACCTAAAAATATTTTCAAAAATAACACATTTTAAAGTGGTTAATATTTCTTGTTGTAACAAATACAAAACTTTTTAACGCCTTGCCAGCCCATTCAAAATTTAAAGAAACCCTAAATTGTAAAAGACCTGCCAAGTCTACCCGCAATAAAACCATTAAGAACTTTACCGATAAACCTTGTACCCTGAGTTTGCCGAAGGGCTGCTTCCTGTCAGCCCATTTACAATTTAAAGAAAACCCAAATTGCAAAAGACCTGCCAAGCCTACCCGCAATAAAACCACTTTAAGATTTCAACTCTAAAACCTACCAATTCTTCTTTCCAGCCCATTTGCAATTTAGAGAAAACCCAAATTGCAAAAGACTAACCAAGTCTGCCCGCAATAAAAGCCGGCTAATAACATAAAGCTTTACCCTATTTTTTGAAGATTTGGTAAAAACAATGGCATCAGTTACTTTTGAAAAAAACATCTTCTAATGGCAGAATGTATTAATTGCGGCAAATTTACCAAATTCAATGGAGGTCTATGTCTTGAATGTTATAATAAAAACAAAACATCCACAATATCGCCTAGCACCAATGCTAAGGCTATTAATATTGATGACTCCAATATTGAGAAAAGAGGACTCACCGATAGTGAAAGAAGTTTCCGTTATGGGATGATCAAAGGCAGAATAGCCGAAACTCTTATTCAGGAACTATTCCTGAGTCTAGGTTATAATGTTTTCAGGTATGGAATGGAGAATACAATTCCCGGAATTATGGAACTGCTAAAAGGTGTTCGTTCTGATGTTGCTCAGCAAATTAAGAGAATGCCAGATTTTGTGATGCAAAACCCTAAAACTAAAGATGTCTATTTTGTTGAGGTTAAATTCAGGGCAAACGAAGAGTATAGCAAAAAGGATCTACCAAAAGAATATCCTTATGAAAATGCATACATTATTATTGTTTCCAAAAAGCATATTAAATGCATAACCTATGCTGAACTTCAGGAAGGAAAAGAAATTACGCCAACTTCTCATAATTACTTAGGCAAGCGAAAGGAATTTGATTTAGACAAAGAGGTTATTATTGACTTTTGCAATTTTGCTGTTCAATTTTTTGAGAATGTATAACCTGTTTTCTTCTAAACATACCCAATTAATCAATATTAATATTAATATATAAATATAATCATGGAAACAGTTGAAAACAATAAAAGTAAATTAATCGATTATCTTCAAAATAATCTTGTTAATGACCCAAGTTCGGCAGATATTCAAAATACAATTGATTCTTTCTATAATGAGGTACCTATTCAAAAAAATAATCCGCTAGTCTGGAAATCAAAAATTGGAAGACCACTTTTTATTATTGCAAGTTTGTTCGTTATTTTTACAATTATTACAATTACTTATTTTTTTGATGATAAAAAACTGACGAAATACCTTGATTTGATTCTTTTTTGTACATGGACAATAGCACCTCCTGTTTGGTTTTTATATGAATATGTCAAGAATTTTCCAGATGAGTATAAACTCAATCCCCATATGCTGGCTGACTATAAAGTAACGCAAGAGCTAGCAAGTAAAATTTGGGCAAGTGTTGTAGTTATAATAACTGCTATTTTTTATCTTAAGTACGGTAAAAATGCATTTATCTAATAGTGTAACAAATCAACGCAACCCCCTTGCCCGCCCATTTGCAATTTAAAGAAACCCAAAATTGCAAAAGACCTGTCAAGCCCACCCGCAAAAGAACCACTTTAAAACTTTAGCTTTAAAACCTACCAATGCTTCTTGGCAGCCCATTTATAATTTAAAGAAGGGCTAAATCATAAAAGAGCTACCAACCTACCCGCCTACAAGCAGTATAGAACCTTATACTTTTGCCTGTATTCTAAAAATTTAACCAATACTCATCGAATAAGGCATTTTCTGTCCGATTTTCAAGAGTTATCCCCGAAAATTCTTGTAAATCTTCTACTGTAAGGTATTTATAGCTATTATATGCACAATGCAATTTAACTTCCTCAGATATTTTTTCTGAATCACAAAAAAGTACAATATCAATAATTTCAATATCATAAATCTGACGAATAAATTTGTATGAATTTTCTAATTGAAATGGTCTAATTGATGAATACCATTTATTTTCTATATTAAGTATACATCTTTGGGGATTGCCTCTAATTTTATAATGAACCTCTGCCATTAAATCTATTAATGCCTCTTGTCGCTTTGTTACGACAGATACTACTTCAAAATCATCAAAATCATCTCTGCTTAACATAAGATTGGTTTTATCGTTTTTACAAAAAATTAAGGCATAAAGAATTCGCTTAGCGTAAAGATTTAGATTTAAATTTTCAGATTTAAATCTTTCTACTGCACATCGAATAGTCCAACTAATGAAAAAATCCTGCATACTTTCATAGCCATTGTCGGTTCTTTGTAAGCCCACGGTGAAGTACAGTTCATCAAATACAAAAATAGGACTTTTCTTTGCAAGGCAGAACTATAGTCCAAAACTATTTTCCCTATAATTGGGGAGTAGCTTGTACAGGTCTGAGAGTTTGGTATCGGGTAATTTAGATAGTACATCGGTAAGCCATTCCTGAGGATTGATTCCATTCAGTTTGCATGAGCCTATTAAAGAATAGAGCATGGCACTTCGCTGAGCACCTTCATGATTGCCTGCAAACAGGTAGTTTTTTCTTCCCAGCGCTAATGGCCTGATTTGATTCTCAACTAAATTATTGTCAATATGAAGTTCTGCGTATTTTGTGTAAGCACTAAGTTTTTTCCAGCGGGGTAATGTATAAGCAATGGCTTTGCCAATAGGACTTTTAGGAATTACTGATTGGATTTTTTCTTTCATGAACCGCTCCATTTCTTCCAACACAGGAATAGCTTTCTGCTGCCTTTGTTTTATTTTCTCTTCGCCATCTATTTGTGTTTCTTTCAATTCTGTCTCCAGATCATACAACTGACCGAAGCGTTGCATCATGTATTCCGCTATTTGGCGGTCATTATCAAGTGCCTGTTCAAAATACCTGCGCGCATGCGCCATGCAACTGGCAAGGGTTATATCAGGGTTGTTATCAAACATATCGTACACGGCATAGCCGTCAGTCTGTAATAGTCCTTTGTAATCTTTAAGCAATTCTTTAGGTCCTTCCTTGTCCCGGCCTTTGCGGTAATCAAATAAAACTAGTCTTTCGGGTGGGGAGTGATAGACCCACATATAACCTCTGTGAGTACTTCCTTTTTTTTCCTCTGTCATTACCTGCAAAGGACTTTCATCGGCTTGTAAATAATGACTAATGAGTACTTGCTTTTTAAGGCATTCGTAAAGCGGTTCCAATAGTTTGCAGGTGCCTGTAATCCAACCGTAAATTGTGCTGTCAGGAAGTTCTATGCCCCAACGCTTAAATTGCTTTACCTGCCTGTAAACAGGAAGGTGGTCAACATATTTGCTGACGATAACATGAGATAGTAATTTTGGTCCTGCCATCCCTTTATCAATAGGACGAGAAGGAAGTTCTCCTATCAATATGGCATTGCCATCAGCAGATAGATATTTAGGACGAACGATGCGCTGAACAATAAGTTTAGGCATTTCAAGCTCCAGTATTTCGGTAATTTCTTCACCTATTTTTTTACAGTCTGTTAAATCACCTTCAGGTTCTATCACTGTTTCAATACGGGGAAGGTTTGCTGGTAAAGCAGAACGCACTGGTTTGATATCCGCTTTTTTCGCCTTTCGCTCATGAGGTTCTACAGTTATTGTTTGATCGATTATTGATTCAATGGCTGCCTCAGCACCCAATTCCATCATCATTTGTCCAGGTATTTGTTGGGGAATGAACCTTTCTGATTTGGCCCCAAAAATCATCCGCTTCAACTGGTCAATCTGTGCTTGAAGATAATTGATTTGTGCCTTGGATTCAGCATTCTCACGTTGTAAGAAAAACACCTGCTTTTTGTAATATTCTATACCTTCCTGCACAGGTTCAAAATAAGTGAAAAGCCTTGTATTTATTGATACTTTAAGTGCTTTTGTTATACCCGTTTTTTGCACATTTATACTGCATGAACATAGCGCCTTCTAAGGGTTATATGCTCTATAGAAATGCCGCCCAGAATACATTGAAGAACCTCTGGGCGAATGTTCTTTATTCCTTCCTTTTCAGAAGGTATTTCATAAGTGCCTTTTTCCAATCGCTTGTAATAGATGCAGAAGCCGTCCTGTTCCCACGACAAAAGTTTAACCTGATTCTTCCTGCGGTTAAAGAATATGAAAACATCTCCACTAAGAGGGTTCATTTCAAGTTCATTGCGTACCAGTCCGGCAAGTGAATCAAATCCCTTGCGCATATCAGTTATGCCACGGTAACAGAAATACCTCCGCCTATGATCAAAGCTAAGCATTATTTAACAAGTTCTCGAATTAAATTCACCGACGTTCCAGGGTTAAATACAAAATACCGCCCATCGGGATAATGAAATTCTATTGCACCTGATGTCGAAATAGCAGAATGGGGCGTTTCAAGCCTTTCAAATCCTTTCTTCTTTTCATCGAGCATCTTCTTCTGACAAGTCATAAACCAACTATAGGACAAACCCTCTCGCCTGCAAAACTCCATACGACTTAGGCTACTCAGCTCCCATATCTGATACTGCACATTGAATTTCTTCCTGGATTCACTTATTCGCATCGTGCAAAAATACCACCTGAATAAGGTCATCAGAAGATGTACTTCACCGTGGGCTTACGGTTCTTTCCTCTTTATAATTAAAAAAAATCGGTAAATTGTTTGTTCTTTGTTTCATAAAATGCTAATAAATTTAATAAAACAAACATACATTTTTATTATATAAGTCCAAATGTAACAATATTAATCATTTTTGACAACGATGCTTTCCCCTGCATTGCTTGCCATTGCTAATATCGCTCTGTGGTGCCATTGTTGTGTGTTCTTCACCAACAACAAATACCAACTGCTCATCGTGTTTGTCATTTTATTTGCGGGGAAAGCAAATAAATCGCCAAACACTACCACCCCACAATATTAATAGCCCCGGGTTTCACCCGCGGCTATTAATATTCAACCCTTTCAGGGTTATAGAGCCGGATTTAGGCTACAGCGAATTGCGGCCACTATTATATACTTATTCAAATATTGGTTTTATGAGAAATAATTATAGATTTGTGTCATATGGAAGAAGTACAATTTCTATTCGACAATCAATTAATTGAGGCTGTTGAGTCTATAATTAAGAATTCTAAACATCGTCTTTTATTGATCTCACCATTTATTGATCTTGATCGAAGAATACAAGATGCATTGCAAGAAAAACTAAATTTGCATGACTTTGAACTATTGGTATTATTTGGCAAGAATGAGAACAACTTATATAAAAGTATAAAAAAGGATAGTCTGGATTTTCTTAAAAAATTTCCCAATATTGAAATTAGATACAATGACAGACTACATGCTAAATATTACCAGAACGATTTTCATTATATTATGACCAGTTTAAATTTATATGACTATTCATTAGCAAAAAATATTGAAGTAGGCATTATTTGCAATCATGCTTCGAAAGGATTAATAGGCAAGGCATTTGACACTACTGGCACAATAATTTCGCAAGGCATAGATAAAGTAGGTCAGGATGTATTTGGATTCGGAAAAAATGTAGATCCAATGGAAAAATTTCAAAAAATTTTCTATGCGTCTGAATTAAAATACAAAACAGAGCCTATAAAAGTAGATAAAGGGGGTATAAAAGGTATTTTTGGAGGCAAAAAATTAGATGGCTTTAACGTTACAACAGATAACTTCTTAAGTAATACTAT
>JBBQIF010000143.1:0-7146 GCA_038324665.1 Bacteroidia bacterium | reverse complement strand
TATTTGCTTTTCCTTAATAATGACACGAAATTAATATCAGAGAATTTACTCGAGAACCTTTTACAAATTGCCCAACTGGAAAATGTAGGCATGGTTGGACCAAAATTGCTTTATCCAAATAATACGTTGCAACATGTAGGTATAGTACTTTCTGTGGATGAAGTAGGTACGCATATCTATTCTGGTGCGCATAAGGATACTGCTGGTTATTACAACAATACGAATTGTTTAACCAATTATTGTGCAGTTACAGGGGCTTGTATGATGATAAAGAAAGAACGCTTTGATGAGGTCGGTGGTTTTGACGAAAACCTAGCAGTTGATTGTAATGATGTAGAGCTTTGCTGCAGGTTAATGGCCTCTGGATATTACAATGTTTATGTTCCTTGGGCTAAAATGTACCACCATGAATGTTTAACCAGGGGAAATCCTATTATTAGTAAAAAATCAATTGCGAATCAAAATATGGAAAAAAGCTATTTTCTTGAAAAATGGGGTGATATGATCAATAATGACCCTTTCTATAATATCAATCTTTCACGTTCATCCAAATATTTTGAAATAAGTAATGAGTGAGCGTTGTAGAAATATTGTTTCAAAGACCCCTATTTTAATACTACAAAAAGATCGGGAAATAAAACATAATGGATAAAGGCAGGATGACTGAAAAAGAACTACCTGATGAAAAGCATATCCATCTGGAAGATTTGTGCCGGAAATTGAAATCAGATAATGAATCTCTGAAAATAGAGGTAGAAGTGCTAAACGCTACCATAATTCATTATGAAAACTCCTTTTTTCATAAACTTAGAGAAACTTACACTAAATTCAAGACCCGGTTTATGAAAAAGATAACGCTTACTAAATCATCTGAATCTAAGCTCGTTACGTTTTTTAAAATAAGTCTGAAGTTCATAATAACAGCTATGAAGTTCATTTTTAAAAAAGTGTGGTTCTTTATTTACAGAAAAGAGTTCCACCTCAGAAAAAATGATGGGTTCAACCGTTGGAGGGCCATGAATATGCCTAAGGAAAGCGACCTTAAGTTTTACCGCAACTACGCTTCAACACTTCAGTATAAACCGCTTATAAGTATTCTGATGCCGGTATATAACCCACCGGTAAAATACTTAAAGATGGCCATTGAATCAGTGCTTGAACAAATCTATGGTAATTGGGAATTATGTATTTCCGACGACAATAGTTCAGACCCTGAAATCAGGGAATTGCTTGAAGTATATAGAATACAAGACAATAGAATAAAGGTTACCTACAGGGATACCAACGGACATATATCCATCAACAGCAACTCGGCGCTTGCCTTGGCCAATGGAGAATTTATCGCCTTGCTGGACCATGATGATCTCCTGACAACCGATGCTTTGTTTCAAATAGTTTATGAGTTAAATCTGGATCCTTCCCACGATTTTATATATTCTGATGAAGATAAAATGGATGAATATGGAAATTTCACGGAACCACATTTCAAACCTTCCTACTGTCCTGATAATCTTTTATCAAGAAATTACATTACACATTTGGCCTGTATTCGTCATTCAATTGTGAAAGCTGTCGGTGGATTTAGAACCGGTTTTGAAGGCAGCCAAGATTATGACTTATTTCTAAGGATAACAGAAATAACATCAAAAGTGCATCACATCCCACGGATACTTTATCACTGGAGGTTACATGCAGGATCTGCATCACAAGGGAATGATGCCAAACCATACGCCTATCTTGCCGGAAAAAATGCCTTGGCTGAAACTATTGCGAAAAGAGGTGAACCGGGTGAAATTCTCACGGATGACAAACTACCTGGCTATTATTCTGTAAGATACAAATTAAATCATAATGGTAAAATAAGTATCATTATACCTACAAAGGATAAGGCGGATATCTTAAAGACATGTATAGACTCAATATTTAAAAGATCTACCTATCAAAATTTTGAGGTAATTTTACTCGACAACAACAGTATGGAAAAATCACTTTTTGACCTTGCAGAAGTATATAAGGCTAAATTTCCAACCCAATTTAAATTTATTAAATGTGACTATCCATTCAATTATTCGAAGCTGATGAATGATGGTGTAGCGCACGCTGAGGGAGAATATATACTTTTACTTAATAATGATACGGAGGTTATCACTCCAAATTGGATGGAACTCATGATGGCTCAGGCACAGAGAAAATCAATAGGCTGTGTAGGGGTTAAACTTCTTTTTTTCAATAATACTATACAGCATGCCGGTGTCATTATGGGTCTTGGCGGCCTTGCCGGACATTCATTTTTTAAAGAACAGAGGAATGATCATGGTTATTGTGGCTACTTGAAGGCAGACAGCAACTATTCTGCTGTAACTGCTGCATGTCTGCTGGTTCGTAAAAGTGTGTTCCTTGAAGTGAACGGTTTTGATGAGTCTATTGCTGTAGAATACAATGATGTGGATTTTTGCCTCAAAGTAAAGGAGAAAGGATATAATAATATTTTCCTTTCGAAGGTTGAAATGTACCATTATGAATCCCTTTCAAGGGGAAGTCCTTTGCTTAATAACGAAACAATGAAAAGACATGTAAGGGAGGTAAATATTATAAAGTCTAGGTGGAATGCCTATATAATGAATGATCCTTGCTACAGCCCTAACCTTACACTGCATTCATCTGATTTTAAAATTAGGTTAAATCCATAATAGAGTAAATTGATTATTAGTAACTAGTTATACTTTAAAAATACTTATTTTATTAATTTATAATAATATTCAATTTAATTTATTCAATTTGGTTGTAATTTATCATTTTTATTAATCTAATAAATACAATTATAGTAATTTATTCAGGCTTAAATGAAGGATATTTTAAAAATAGGTAAACAAAGTTTACTGTTTTTAAGAAGTTTTTATAGGGGAGCATAATAGTCCGAGAAATTTTTCATTAATTTGAAGAAAGTTATAGACCCTCTTTTTTTGTACCCGAGTTATTGAAAACAGCAAACAATTATACCAAACAAATATTTTGTATTGAAGGTGACTGGCACCCCGATTTACGTCAAAAAGACACCATTGAAAATGCACTCCGTTTTATGGAAACTGCCAGTGGTATGAAAGTTAAGTATATCCATAGGCATTGCAGTACCCCCGAGGAATTAGAACATAGAATTAAAGAATACGAAAAAAAGATATACGACCAGTTCAGTATTTTCTATCTGGCCTTCCATGGCGTACCTAACGGCTTGAAACTCAACCAAAAGACTATACTTTCACTTGATGAACTAGGCGAAATGGCAGAAAACAAACTGCACAACAAAATTGTGCATCTTGGCAGTTGTCAAACACTTAATATTGATAAACGCTACATCAAGAAACTTCTGAAAAGAACAGGCGCCCTCTGTGTCAGTGGGTTTAAGAAAGAGGTTCCCTTTGTAAGTTCTACCATTTTTGACGTGCTTTATTTTGAAATGTGCCAGTATTATAAAAAAATGGATACCATAGAAAAATACATGAAAACCTACTACGGCAAACTGATGAAGGAACTCCAGTTTGTAATGATTTATGAATAAAACAAAGCATATGTTAAAAAAAATAATATTACTCGTTACCATGGCATTTTTATTGAATGCCTGCAAATCTAAAAAAGCACCACCAGTGCCAAAAGAACAGATAATTGAATTAAGCACCAGTTTTGGAACCATGTATATCTGGCTTTATAAAGCTACACCTCTGCACAGGGCTAATTTCCTTCAACTCGCCAAAGACAGTTTTTATGACAATACAACCTTTCACCGCATTATTTCAGGTTTTATGATACAAGGAGGAGACCCGAACAGCAAGGACAACGATCCAAATAATGATGGTCAGGGTGGTCCCTACACTAAGGATCCAATTCCGGTTCAATATACGATACCAGCAGAAATTAGGGATACCATTAAACATGTTAGAGGTGCATTAGCTGCAGCAAGGACCAACAATCCAGAAAAGGCTTCCAGCGGATCCCAATTCTATATTTGCCATAGCACGAGTGGTACTTCTTTCCTTAATGGCCAATATACCGTTTTTGGTATGGTAATGAAGGGCCAGGAAGTAATTGACCTAATTGTTAGTCAACCAAAAAACGAAATGGACAGACCAATAAAGGATATTAAGATGAAAGTGCGTATTTTGGAAAAGACACTTGAACAGATAAAGACAGAATATAATTATGTGCCAAGGCAATAGTTACTGAAATATAAAAGCCATGACTATAAAATTAATTTTTGCTTTTGTTCTTTTTGCTTTGCTATTCAGCACTTGTAAAAAAGATCCTGAAATACCTAAAAAAGAAGTTCTGGCATTTAAAGACACTTTAGTTAAAGATACTGTAAAATATGAGGAGATTGTGCTGATTAGTACCGATTTTGGAGAAATGTATATTTGGTTGTATAAAGCCACACCATTGCACAGGGCTAATTTTTTAAAATGGAGTCGCGATACATTTTATAATAATACCACCTTTCACAGGATTATTTCCGGTTTTATGATGCAGGGTGGTGATTTTAATAGCAAGGATGCGGACACAACTAATGATGGGCAGGGAAATCCCGGTTACACTGTACCCGCTGAAATAAGAGATTCTATAAAGCACGACCGCGGGGCGTTAGGTGCTGCAAGAGACAATAACCCTGCAAAAGCATCAAGTGGCACCCAGTTCTATATATGCCATAGCAAATCAGGAACTACAGGATTAAATGGGCAATACACTGTTTTTGGCATGGTGATGAAAGGATTGGATGTAATTGACAACATCGTTAAACAACCTAAAAATTCAAAGGATAGACCTTATAAAGATATTAAAATGCAGGTAAAAGTCCTTAAAAAGACACTTGAAGAAATAAAAACGGCGTATAATTACATTCCGCGACAATAATTCTCAAGGGTGTAAATAAAGATTATAGATGCAAGATTTATCAAATTAATAATTTCATTATCTATTAATTTCTTTGGCTAACCGGATAATTTGGCTACTTTTGCAACCCTTAAATATCCGTTCATTCATTCATGTTATCCCGCAGGAATATCCGCATTAAAGTTCTTCAACAGTTGTATGCTTATACACAACAAGATTCAATCTCATTACCTGAATTTTCAAAACAGTTAAATACAAGATTCAGAGAATTTCCTCAATTTTTTTACTACAGTCTTCAATTTTTAGATAGTTTTAACAGCTATCTAGAAAGTGAAAAGGATATAGAGGCAGAAAAATATTTTCCTAACAAAAACACGATTCGCACGACGGAGATATTCAAAAAAGTGGATTTCTTCACGGTATTAGAAGGCAATGAAGAATTTGCTTTGCTCAGCGATAAAAGCAGGTTTTCGTGGAAGCAACATGGAGATATGTTCAACCATATTTTTACAGATATCGTGCAATATGATTTCTTTATTGATTTCAATGTGTACGACTCCCCCACCGCCGAGCAACAAAAGGAATTCCTGACCAACCTTTATGAATTTCTATTCAATGAATTTGAATTGTATGAAAGTGCCATGGAAAACGAATATGTCTTTTGGGATGATGACAGTGCTGATATCTTAAAAGCCATTGTTAGGCTAATTGACCATTTTTATGCCTCGGGTAAGCTTAAATTTGAACCACTCAACAGTAAACAGAAGGAAGACATTGAATTCGGTATTCAACTTTTTGAAAAGTGTATTGTTGAAAAGGAAAGCCTTGATATACTCACCCGCAATAACTCTCCTAACTGGGATCCAGAGCGCTTAACACTCACCGACACACTTATGTTAAGAATGGCAGTCTGCGAGTTTTTATATTTTGAAACAATCCCTCCTAAAGTTTCTATCAATGAATACCTTGATATAGCAAAAGCTTACAGCACGCCAAAGAGCCATCTATTCATCAATGGTGTATTGGATAAATTAAGAATTATGTTGACAGAATCCGGAAAGATTAAAAAAACAGGCAGGGGATTAGTGAATTAATTAAAATAAGCGATTATTTTTGCGCCATGAAATCAATAGTTTTATCATCCTTTATTTTATTAGCTGTAGGATGCAGCAATCAACCTGCCAAAAAAGTGGATGTTGATATGATAGAAAATACTGCCACAGCGAATGATCCTAATGCGGAAAGCACCAATACCACAGAAATGACTTTCGAAACAATGGAACACAATTTTGGTGATATCATAGAAGGCCAGTCTGTTGAAAAAACTTATTATTTTACGAATACAGGTAAAACCCAATTGCTTATTGACCGTTGTGATGTTACCTGCGGCTGCACTGTGCCCAGTTTTCCTAAAGAACCTATTGCTCCAGGTGAAAAAGGTGCTATTAAAGTAGTTTTTAACAGTAGTGGTAAATCAGGTTTGAACAATAAAACAGTAACAGTTTTTGCCAATGTGAAGGGCGGGAGTATCGTCCTGAAATTCGTTGCAAACGTATTAGAAAACCCCAAGAAATAATTACAATGATTAATTTAAATATAATTTTACAAGCTGGCCAGTCGGGCGGAACAGGTTCCTTTATGATGATGATGGGTTTAATGCTTGTTGTCATGTATTTTTTCATGATACGTCCTCAGCAGAAAAAAGCTAAAGCACAGAAGCTCTTTATTGACAACCTAAAAAAAGGCGATAAGATTATCACCACAGGTGGCATACACGGCAAGATCGTTTCAATAGAAGGCACTACAGCCATTATCGAAAATGAAGGGAATAGACTAAAGATTGAAAGAGTTGCCATTTCTTCTGATCTAAGCGCTCCACTAAATAAGGTGGAAGAAGCTAAGGTTGTAGAATCCAAGGCATAATAGTATGCTAAGGGCAGGCATTACCGGTGGTATTGGCAGCGGCAAAACCGCAGTTTGCTCCATTTTTGAACAGCTTGGAGTACCAGTTTACAATGCGGATATTCGTGCCAAATGGTTAATAAATAACGATGTCCAACTAAAGGCTGAAATTATTGTTCATTTTGGCAATGAGGCGTATTTCGAAGGGGTATACAATACCGCCTATATTGGCAAAATTGTTTTTGCAGATAACAAGCAATTAGCCCTGCTCAACAGCATTATCCATCCTTCTGTTTTTAAGGACTGGGATAATTTTTGTAATGAGAACAGTCATCATCCTATTGTTATAAAGGAGGCCGCTATTAT
>JBBQIF010000142.1:0-7156 GCA_038324665.1 Bacteroidia bacterium | reverse complement strand
CTGCAATTAAAATGCTGACTATTACTAAAATGATTATTACACTCATAATTTACTTGATTCTTTTTCTATTAAATGATACCGACGTGCAAATGCCTTTGTCAGGATAAACGTCATCAGGATAATTGTAATTGAACTACAGGGCATAAGGATAGCAGCAATTAGTGGCGATAAAATACCCTGTGCCGCATAGTAGAGGCCAATTAAATTATATATAGCCGAGACAATAAATGTGAAAATTATAATCTTCTTTCCCGAAACGGCAAAACGGATAAAATCATCAAGACGTGACAATTGAGAACTGTCGATAATACCATCCGAAGAAGGCGTAAAATTATTGCCAGCATCTGAAACAGCAATACCAACATCACTTTGCTTTAAGGCGCCGGCATCATTAAGGCCGTCACCTATCATCATTACTTTTAAATGTTGGCTATTTTGCAGATATTGGATATACTCTAATTTTTGCTGAGGGCTTTGGTTGAAAAAAACTTGACTCTCCTTTCCAAGCAATTCTTCAATATGGCTAAGTTCAGTATCGTTATCACCTGATATTAGTGAAAGTGCGAAGCGTCTTTTCAATGATGCAATTAAGAAGGTAATACCAAAGCGGTAAACATTGGAAATTGAAAACTCTCCGATGATTTCTCCATCAATATAAACGACCACTTTTATGCCTCTTTTTTTACTGGAATACTCACCTCCGACATATTCCGATGAACCAACTTTTATGTGATGCTCATTTACCCATCCTTCAATTCCAAAACCTTTGGATTCCCTGAAATTCTCCACTTGTGTATTGTCCGGCTCATTCATGAAATTGCTTATCATCTTGCTTGCAGGGTGAGAGGATTGCTTTACAATTGAAGCAACGCAACATTTCAAATCGTCTGTCAGTATTTTACCAATGTAACTCACATTTCCAGTATTTGCTTGCGTTAAAGTACCAGTCTTATCCATTACAATATGTTCGATTTTCGCAAGCCTCCCAATTATTTCGGGAGAGCGCAAGTAAAATTTATTCAGCCCAAATATTCTTAATATATTACCGTTGGTATAATTTTGAGAAAGCAGCAAGGCGCAGGGGCAGGCAACAATTAGAACTGTGGTAACTGCATTCCACATCAGTCCTGTGTAACCCTTTAAATACCAGTAGAAACCAGACAAAATGCCAATGCCCAATACTACATAAGTAAAGTATTTTCCAATAGTATCAAATGCGTTTTTCGTTATATTTTCCTTTTTGCTAAAAACAGGGTTATTCCACAAACTAGTGAGATAACTCTGGGAAACCTCCTTTACCACTAAGAGTTCCAGCAGTCCATTTAATTGCTTTCCACCAGCATAAATTATTTCTCCTGGTTCAACTATTACAGGCATACTCTCACCACTTACAAAACTATAATCAATGCGTGCCTTGCCTTTAGAAAGAATAGCATCCACCGGAATAATTTCATTTGCATATACCTGTATTATATCCTTTTCCCTAACATTAGAAATTTCTGTTGGGATGATACTTCCATTTTTCACAACATTCATTGCAATAGGAAAAAAAGATTTATAATCCCTGTCAAATGAAATGGCCTGGTAAGTTCTTGATTGCAACCACCTCCCAATCAACATAAAAAATACAATACCACTCATGCTATCCAAATACCCATTACCTGCGCCGTAAAATATTTCATAAATACTTCTGGTAAATGTAATCACCAATGCCAGTGCAACAGGAAAGTCGATATTGAGGTATTTGTTCTTAATGCCGTACCATGCAGAAACAAAAAATTCTGTTGCTGCATAAAATAAAACAGGAAGTGAGAGGAGGAGGCTCAGCCCCTTCAAAAACATTTCAATTTGTGGTTCAATTTTTCCCGTGCCTTGCAGGTAACCGGCAAGACTTAGCATCATGATATTTCCAAAACAAAAACCAGCAACACCTATTTTATACCAACGTTTCCTTTCAATTTTCTTACTTGCAGGGAACGACACATCATTTAGACTTAGAAACGGCTCATACCCCAAGCCATCAAGCGTTTCAACCACACCTCTGAGCGGTGTCATGTGATGGTCGAATACAATAAATACTTCCTTCTTAGTGAAATTAACTCTGGATGAGATAATACCATTATTTACCTTTTCAATATTTTCCAAAAGGAATAGGCAACTGCTGCAATGAATTTGGGGTAAGTAAAATGTTACATGGCTGTATTTTGCATTTTTAAACTGTATTAGTTTATTCTGAATGGCCGTATCTTCAAGGAAAGCAAATTTATCTTTTCGCCTACTTTTATCGCGCGTAATTCCAGGATTTTTATTCAATTCGTAGTAATTACACAGCTCGTGTTCACTCAGAATTTCATAAACCATTTTGCAACCATTACAACAGAAATACATATCCCCATTGTTTACTAAAATATCAGGGACTTCATTTCCACAATGAAAACAAGAAACCTTATTGTCTATTTGGTTATTGTCATTGTTTAGCCTCATATTTTTATATCATCGCAGTTCAATAGGTACATTTTAGGATGCACTAAAACCGTAATTCAGACCAATTAATTGTTTAAGGATAGGGGATGCCGTTTTGAATTGTTGAGGCAATGCCAGTAATGGCACCTTTGACTGGAATGCAAGTTTTTTATTAGTGCCTTTATTAAATAGTCGATCTAGGAATTTGTACCGGTGAGGTATTATAGCCAACATATCAGCATTATGCCTATTTACAAATTCATTGATACCATCGATTGAATCTTCGCTTTCCACAGAATATTTTTCAAATCCATGATGCTTTAACTCAGCACCATTCGCCAGTATGTTGAAAGCACATGTTTCAGTCGATTTTGCGGTTTTTATATTCACTACATTAATCTGCGAACCAAAGGTTTTTACAAAGCAATTTAAAGCCTCTATTGCATTTCGTATATTGGTGTTGACATCAAAGTCGCAAGCCAATACAACATTCTCCCAATCTCCGTATTTCGCATATTCAGGAATTACCAAGACAGGCTTCTTTGCCTTTCGCAAAGTGGAAACTGTAATACTTCCCATCAAAGTTCTTTGCATATTTCCTGCGCCGCTCATACCCATCACAATAATGCACGCATCTTTTTCTTCAGCTAAAATTTGATCTACAGTAAAACCCATTTTAGTGATACACCTTACCATTACACCTGTCCTCTTCATCAATGCATCAGCCTCAATCGCGAGGCGCTCCTCATACTTTAATCTTACTTTCAGAGCGTTTTTATCATTCCTTATAAAATCCTGCTGATTAATTGGCAGACGATAAGCATGCATTAATACAACAGAAACTTTCATTTCTTTTGCCAATTGTGTGGCATACTCAGCGGCATTCATAGCTGTTAGTGAAAAATCTGTCGGCACCAATATACTTTGCATATAACTCTCTATTTTGATAAATTATTCTTGCTCATGGTAAGATTCAAATTCAGGTATTGAAGTGTTTATTTTGGAGATTGTACTTTCTTTTCCCATTTGGTTTTGTTTTGAGAGGGTGAAGCTATCTGTTTGGGAAGTTTCCAACCAGAGGTTTCCGGTTCTTCTAAATACCTGTGCCCTCAATCCATGCGCTAACATCAATCTTTCTTCAAGTGTACTTGTTTTAAGGTGCCCATTGAAATTAAGGACCTTTGAGCCATCTATTTTCCTTATTTTCTCAACCTTTGTATCACTATTTTTAATCATATCAGCCATGGAAAAACCACCCTCGTTCCTTTTTTTAAAATTGAAAAACTCAAGTTTCAGATAGGCAAACTGCCGTTGAAATACGCTTTGAATATCACAAAGTCGTGTTGTATCATCAATTATTATCTTTGCCATTGTCAGATTAATTACCGGCAAAGTTGTATCTAACTTGCTTTTAACTAAATGAGTATTATCAGGCTTTTGTATGACTTACATCATGATTCAACTGAAAGTATCAAATTACTTTTGTTACTTTTAAATTCCTTAAATTTGGCGTGAATAATATTTCAAACATAAGTATGGAAAGCAAGGAAGGCTCTGATGCCCTGTTTCAATATGCCACAGAAGGCATTTTGGTTGCCAATGAAAATGGAGAAATTACGAGGGCGAACCCAAGTGCCGAAAAACTGTTCGGATATGAAATTGGAGAACTTCAAGGTAAGAAAATTGAGTTATTGGTCCCTAAAAGACTCACTGCTAAGCACGAAGGCCACCGGAATAAGTATGGCGTTCAACCTCATCCTAGATCAATGGGGGCTGGCATGGATCTTTTCGGGCTAAGAAAGGATGGCTCCGAGTTTCCAGTAGAAATTAGCTTAAGTCCATATTCCACAATTGATGGTCGATTTGTAATTGCGTTTATTATTGATATTACTGTTCGTCGTTTAGCTGAGGAAAAATTAAAAAATAATTCCGTGGATCTTGAAAAGCAGGTAAAGAATAGAACACTCATACTAGAAGAAGCTATTGAAGAATTAGAAAAAACAAAAAAGGAACTTCACAATGCACTTGAAAAAGAAAGAGATTTGAATGAATTAAAATCTCGCTTTGTTTCTATGGCTTCACATGAATTCCGGACTCCACTTACAACAATGATGTCTTCACTCTCACTTGTCACTAAATATGGGCAATACAATGATAATGACAATCAAGAAAAACATGTGAAAAAAATCAAGACTTCTATTAACTATATGACGGACATTCTGAATGATTTTTTATCTGTAAGCAAGTTGGAAGAGGGTAAGATCCAGAATTTGCCTATAGAAATAAACCTGAAAGAATTCATTAAAGAAATTATCTCAGAAATGCAATCTATGATTACCAACGGACAGAAAATTACTATGACAAACTCAGGAAATGAAATGGCAACCATAGATCCAAAATTACTGAAGAACATACTGTTTAACCTTATTTCGAATGCAATCAAATTTTCACCGAATGGTGGACCAATTGAAGTTACATCGAAAGCACAGAATTCTTCGGTGAAGATCTCTGTAACTGATAGTGGGATTGGCATTTCAAAAGAAGACCAGAAACACTTATTTGAGCGTTTTTTCAGGGGACATAATTCAATACATATTGAAGGCACCGGGTTGGGGTTAAGCCTCGTTGCAAAATATGCAGAACTCATGAATGGCTCTATCAGCTTTGAAAGCACTGAAAATAAGGGGACATCTTTTACAATTGTAATTCCTCAATAAATATCAATCTACGCACAAATGAAAAAAATACTTTTAATAGAAGACAATAAGGACATTCGGGAAAATACCGCAGAAATATTAACACTTGCACAATATGAAGTATTAACCGCCAAAGAGGGGAAAGAGGGCGTGGAACTTGCATTAAAGGAAAAACCGGACATTATTATTTGTGATATTATGATGCCAGTACTCGATGGTCATGGTGTATTACATTTATTGTCGAAAAATGATGAAACATCAGGAATACCCTTTATTTTCCTGACGGCAAAAGCTGAAAGAAGTGATTTCAGGAAAGGCATGGAAATGGGTGCTGATGACTACATTACCAAACCTTTTGATGATGTTGAATTATTAAATGCAATTGAAAGTAGGCTCAGAAAAAACGATATTCTCAAGAATGAATTTAAAAGGAATATTCAAGGTGTCAATAGTTTCCTCAACCATGCTAAAGGCATTGAATCACTAAAGGAACTTTCGGAAACTCAGGATATAAGGTTTTACAAAAAGAAGGATAATATCTATACTGAAGGGACTTATCCTAGGGGAGTCTTTTTTATTGGTAAAGGTAAAGTTAAAATTTGCCAAGCAAGTGAGTCGGGTAAAGAATTAATCACGAAACTACATAATGAAGGAGAATTTTTTGGTTATATCTCTTTATTGCACGAAGAAAAATATTCTGGTTCTGCAACAGCATTAGAAGATTCGGAAATATACATGATACCAAAAGAGGATTTTTTTGCACTAATCTATAAGAATGCTGAAGTATCCAAAAAATTTATTGAAATACTCACCGATAATATTCGCGAGAATGAAATTCAATTAGTAAAATTGGCTTACCATTCTGTAAGAAAAAGGGTAGCTGAAGCTCTAATTAAACTTTCAGATAAATATAAAAGGGAAGATGAATTGAAATTTAGTATGAGTGTTTCTAGGGAGGACCTTGCTAATATGGTAGGCACAGCTACTGAAACGGTTATCCGCACCCTTAGCGACTTTAAAGAAGATGAGCTTATAACACTAAATGGCGGCAAAATAACCATACTAAATTACGAAAAATTGTTAGCGATGAAAAATTAATTTTAGAAATTGGGTTTCTTTATTTTCAATATCTACAATGTCCCTTTCACTTTTCAGTATAATGATATAAGTCATGCACATTGATGACTCTGCTCTTTTATTATAATAAGGCGTGTACCTAATTTTGCAACTATAACCTTAATAAAGGTGACAATAAATTCTCCCATCAATAATCAAAGTGTGCTCATGGAAATTGTGATAGATGACAAAATGAATATTTCTGCTATGCAGGAAGAATTCAATATTGCTTTTCCTTACCTTAGGTTGGAATTTTTCTCAATGAACTACAAAACCGAGAGTTCATATATTAAGAAGCTCAAAATTGGTTACACAACTTTCGGTGAGTATAGAATAGCCGATAGTAAAGAAGCTATTAACATATCCTCCGGCATGACTGTTTTGGATGTTGAAGAAATTTTTAATACAATATATGGTTTAGGCGTCTATATTTACCGCAAGTCAGGGAAGGCATGGCTAGAAACTACTGTTACTGACGGTTGGACGTTAGAAGAACAGAACAAGCAGGGAGCAGAGTTAAGTAAAAGGATAACGTAATTCCACTAATATGATTCGCGTAATCAAATTGACTATTGAAAAATAATCTTGCTTTGGTTTTCATTGCAGGAAACAATTCTGTATAATATCTCACTTTTTTCAATTAAATTAGATATAAATCCCATTGCCTATTCTCCATCGTTTTCAATAGTGTACAAATTATGATACTTATCATTTTTAATCATTAAATCGGACATTTTTATCCGATTTAATATTTAAGCTGGTATCTTTGCAAAAAATTTGAGGCAATAAGCCAAACAACAATCAATGAATAATATCTCATCTCACACATTTCACATCCCAGTAATGGGTCTTGCCTTTACAATTGATACGCCAACAAAAGT
>JBBQIF010000141.1:0-7177 GCA_038324665.1 Bacteroidia bacterium | reverse complement strand
CCTGTTATCAAACCCCATAATATTGGGTCTTTTACACCAAAGATGTAATAACCGATAATAGCCGCAATACCCTGTATAAATCCGAGGATAATAATACCAATAGAATTGTTGATGATACTCTTCCTTGTTTCATTCACCAATAAACCAGCATTGACTGGTTTAAAAGGGCTATTTGCCTTAGCCCATTCCTCTATCTTGTAACTATTGGTGAGCAAATGCCATAGCAGAAAATAAAGCAACAACAGTTCAGAAATATTCAGTAAGCCGGAGCCTATTATTTTAGGCACTACATTGGTGGCAATTTCCTTGAATTTTGTGAGACTCTCCGGTGATAACAGGGTAAAGTCAAACTTGTCGTTCACATATTTATTAATCGTGTTGATGCCATTAATTAGCGGTTCGGTAGATGTAAGGTAAGGGCTAATCTTACCCAATACAAAACGGATTATGAAATAAAAGGGCACCATAATGGTAATAATAGAAGAGCAAATCAGGAACAAGGCAGCCAATGATTTATTCCATTTACGCTTACCTCCTGTCAGTTTTTGAAATGGTGTCACCAAAAGGATGTACAATGTTAACGCCCCTAAAAATGCACTTATCAAGAAATACAATTGCATGAAAAGTATGGTCCCCATGAACAAAATGATAGCAAGGATAAAAAATTGTTTTGTCCTGCCTGTGGGATATTTACTATCCTCTTCTGGTGTACTCATATATTTATTTAAGCTAAATTTTCGTTGTACGCAATTAAAATTCAAACCTAAGTTAAAAAATCCTTATACCATAGGTGTGTGTGAATTTTATAAAATTTATCTTTAATTGTATAACACTGCCTGATGTTAAATGGTGCAATTTTGTGGCATTAGAATTTAATAAAATAGTATCAGAAAATTATGAAAAAAATCAATTTAGTCCTTATAGCAATCATATTTGCTACGACTGCTTTAACAACCCTTTCTTCTTGCAAAAAGGGATCCGATGATCCACCTGTATCTCTCGTTTCAAGGAATGACCGATTCACTAATACATGGACCCTTAACAAGTATGAAAAGAATGGAACAGTGCAAGATATTAGTGGTAGTACTTATATTTATACAGTAAAGAATAATGGTACATTGACTCAAACTATTGAAGGAACAGTATTTGGATTTCCTACTAGGACTGTAAAAGATGGCACTTGGTCGTTCTTGAATGATGACGAAGATGTTAAGATCACTATTGGTAGTGATGACCCTGTGATTTACAATATTCAAAGGCTGGCAAGCAAAGAACTATGGTTGAAGAAAACCACTGGAAGTGATGTGCATGTCTATTATTTCAATGGCCTTTAAATAGTGTCTAATTAAAATTTCTCATTTCTTAAATGATTCCCGGGTAAAGCACTTTGTTTATCCGGGTTTTTTATGGAATGCCTATCCCTTCCATTCCGGCAACCTCCCCGGTGTGTATGGTAATTTTAACTGTTCCATCTTGTTTTCCAATTGTTCTAAAAGAATCTTAGTAGCTATAACGTCTTTATAGATAGCACTAAATTTCAGTTTAAGTTCGCTTAGCTTATCTTTATAGGTACTTGTTGCCAGTTCGGTAGTAGACCATAAATTGCCTACTATGCCCTCAATAGAACCTGTTAAGCCAGGCAGGGTTTCAAATTCTCGGCTCACCAGTGTGCCATCGCCATTCATTTTCAGGTTGATTTGATAAAGTTTTTCTTCTATAATACTCATTTCTTTTAGGAGTGATTGGTCCTTAGATTGTTGAATGCCTTTACTAATATATTTTAACCTGTTCGTCAGTTCGTCGCAATAAATGTTTATGCCTAATACCACCCTGCGGAATTCAGCCACATCATTGTTAAAAGCCTCGTTCGCCGCAGTTTTATTGTCATACAGAGGTTTAATAATAAATGGTTCGGCTTTGCATAGCGATTTTGATTCATTCCCCGCAATCAGTTTTAACTCAACCGTATATTTTCCCGGCACTGCTAATGGTCCCTGGTCATCGCTCTCATAAGGATTATTAGGGTCGGGTTGGTAAAAGGTTACAGGACTCGTTTTCTCCAGCCTGCCATTCCATACCATGCGCACCATTCCTTTTTTAGCAGGTTGTTTCAATTGCCTTACGACATTGCCGTTCATATCAGAAATTACTGCGAGTAAATAGGTTTCTTTTTCTTTATCTTCTAACCTAATAGAATCCATGGAAGGGTAAAAATCATTGACCTGTTTTTCTTCTCTTTCTTTTCTTTTTTCTTTGATAGTTTTATAATCATCCTTCACATAATAGGTAATTACGGCACCGATGGGCGGGTTATCCGCAGTAAAGAAACTCTCTCCCTGGAATGATTTTCCTTTATGACCAAGCGGTGTAGAAGGAACAAAAACCAAGGCATCCTTTATTGGAAAAATAGTAGCAGGCTGTGTTTCCATTTCATTGGTCTTCGCCTTATAATTTTGAAGTGGGCTGTAATCATCCAGTATATAAAAACCCCGACCGAAGGTAGCGAGTACCAAATCATTTTCGCGTTCCTGAATAACAATTTCTTTTATAGTTGTATTGGGCAAACCCCCGCTAAATTTATTCCAGCTCTTGCCTGCATTGGTAGAAACATATAACCCAAATTCAGTACCGGCAAATAACAGGTCGCGGTTAATATGATCCTCCACCATGCACATCACAGAGCCTCTTGCAGGCAGGTCGGATTGAATGGCTTGCCATGTTTTTCCTTTATCAGTAGATTTCAAAATATATGGTTTAAAATCGCCATTCCTGTGGTTGTTGAAGACAGCAAAAACAATATTCTCATCGTACTTGGAAGCATATAAATTCTGCACCAATACCTGATTAGGCACACCTGCAAATGTGGCTGTTTTCACCCATCTTTTGCCCCCATCGGTCGTCGTGTGAATTAAACCATCATCTGTTCCGGCATATAATACATTGGCATTTTTAGGCGATTCAGAAAAGGCGGTGATATTGCCATAAATACTAGTGGATTGATTTTTAGCCACGGCATCCATGCTCCATATCTTGCCCATTACCGGTAATTTATTCCTGTCCATTCCCCTCGATAGGTCAGGACTTATCACCTGCCATGTATTGCCCATATCGGTACTTTTAAATAATCTTTGCGCTGCAAAATATAAGGTGGTGTTGGAGTGGTTGCTTATTACCAAGGGAGCATCCCAGTTATAACGATAGGCGGGTTCTCCTTCTTTTTCTTGAGGTCGTATGTCCAGTGCCTCGCCTGTTTTTTTATTGAATCTGGCTAAGCCACCATATTGCGATTGCGAATAGATAATATCGGGGTTTTTAGGATCGACTACTGTTTTAAAACCATCGCCGCCAATAGTTACAAACCAGTCGTAGTTATGTATGCCACTTGCGCTGATAGTGCGCGAAGGGCCTCCCAACGTATTATTGTCTTGCGTGCCGCCATATACATTGTAAAAGGGGAGGGCATTATCAACTGTTACCCTATAAAATTGTGTGAGGGATAAATTGGCCTTGTAATTCCATGTCACCGCAGCATCCCAGCTTTCGTACAAG
The DNA here is from genome assembly GCA_038324665.1 of Bacteroidia bacterium. GTDB lineage: Bacteria > Bacteroidota > Bacteroidia > NS11-12g > UBA955 > JABMMZ01. The sequence continues at coordinate 3,628 of JBBQIF010000141.1, read as the reverse complement.
CCACCATCGCATCCTATTAGGTAATGTTTAGTATCATCAGGGTCTATCCATATTACATGATTGTCCACGTGCTTGTTTTTTTCGCCTAGGCCGCTAAAAGTTTTGCCTCCATCATTGCTCACCTGTGCCCAAGTATTCATAGAATAAATTCTATTGATATTAACAGGATCTGCAAATATTTCGTTGTAATAATTACCTGCCGAAGCATAGTTGGAACGCTTTTCCCAACTCGCCCCGCGGTTCGTAGATAAATATAATCCTTTATTGTCATCATCAGCCTCAATAATGGCATAGATATAATCGGGGTTCACAGGCGAAACAGCCAAACCTATTCTGCCAATATCGCCTTTAGGCAAACCGTTTTCAAGTTTGGTCCAGGTTACGCCATAATCCGTACTTTTATAAATGGCAGATTCAGGGCCACCACCTAAGTAGGTCCATTCATGTCTTCTTCTCTGATGGGCAGTGGCGTATAGGATATTGGGATGGTTAGGGTCCAAATGCACCTCATTAAAACCGGTATTCTCACTCACAAATAATACACTGTTCCAGCTAGTACCGCCATCGGTAGATTTGTAAATACCGCGCTCACCACCGGCACTCCATAATGGGCCATAAGCAGCCACATACACAGTATTGGATTGTTGTGGATCTATAGCAATCATGCCGATGTGCTCACTGTTTTTTAGGCCCATGTTCTTCCATGTTTTTCCATCGTCGTTAGATTTATAGATGCCATCGCCATAACCTACACTGCGCTGGTTATTATTCTCACCCGTGCCTACCCATATTGTATGCTCATTATTAGGGTCCATTTTTAAACAACCGATGGAAAAGGAACCTTGCCCATCGAATATTGGGTAAAAGCTAGTGCCTGCATTATCCGTTTTCCATACCCCACCATTGGCAGCGGCAATGTACCATTGCGATTTGTTATTAGGGTTCACTATCAAATCTCCTATGCGCCCCGAAGTTACCGCAGGACCAATGGCCCTGAATTTAAAACCGTTGAGGAAAGCACCTAAAACGGTATCCTTGTTATTGGCTGGTTGGTTTTTATTCTGCGCAACAGACAAAAGGCAAGAGGTAAGGGCGAGTGTAAACAGTATATTTTTCATAAAGCAATATTTTAAAGGTTCGAAAATAGAATAAAAATAGGTGATAGGTCAAATACTTTTTGTCATTTTAGACGAAAGGAGGGAATAAAACAATTTAACAATAAGAACTTTGGAGCAATTTGAACTATATAAGACATAAAAGGACATGTAAGGGTTGCACTTCGCAAGCTCTGTGTGAGGTGCACTGCGCTGCGCTTATTAGGGGAGAGGTTTTGGTTATCACCTCGGTTATGTTACCAGATGCTGAACCAATGTTCGGGGCAACATAGTTCAGTATGACGGAGGCTTTGGTTGAGGTTTGTTTTTAAGGATGTTTTAAAAGAACCATCTCCAGTGGTTACAATATGAACCGTCATGCTGGAAAATATTTGTTGCTCCGAACAAATATTTATTCAGCATCTTGTAGAGCAACTACTCACTTTCACAGAAAGTGTCTTCAACCTAGCAAGGGTTTCAGTTATAGCCTCGGTTATGTTACCAGATGCTGAACCAATGTTCAGAGTAATATTGTTCAGCATGCTGGTGCTTCGATGACAGTGCCACAAAATAGATCTACAATCCGCCTGTGGCGGAGTTGAACATTAATAACCTTGGGTGCAACCTGGGGTTATTAATGATGGTACGGTTTGTGTTTGGCGATTTATTTGCTCCGCCTCTGGCGGAAAATAAAATGACAAACACTATGAGCAAGATAAAAAGATTTTCAGCAGTTAAATTATAATTTAATCAACACACAACTTTTTCCTTTAATAACAATGCTATAAGTGCCTTGCGCCAGGGAAGTAAGGTCAATGGTATTGTTGCCTTCATTCAGCCAAATATCCAATACTTTCTTTCCTTCATGGCTGTATAAAGTGGCCATTGTTGCAGAATGGAAGGGAGATATAATATTCAAAGTACGCTGGGTAGGGTTGGGATAAATGGAAATCTCTTTGTTGGAGAGGGAAGCATTTTTTACCTCTGTTTTGCAATCTTTATAGCTAAGATTAATGGTTTTTTGTGCCTGGCAAAGGTGATTGTCTATCGCTTTAATTTGATAGGAGCCTGTTTGGTTAAATTCATAAGCCTGAACTTGGGCATTATTGATAAAGTACTTTATTGTTTTATCGAATATGGTTTGCCATGATTGGCCTATACACAAAACAGTATCACGGAACTGATTTAAAACTGGCAGGGCATATTCTTTGATAAGGATGGTATCGGAAGCAGTGCAACCCTGATAATCATTTACCCTAGCAATGTATGTGCCCGGAACAGCTACATTAACAGGATTATTTGTAGGGGTAGCATTCCATAAATACACATCCATATTATTGGGTAATTTGAAATTGATAAATTTTCCCTTGCAAAAACCGGTATCTCTACCAAGGGAAAAGGATGGAATAGCTAAAGTAATGGCCCTTATTGTATCATTGAATCCACAGTTGTAAGCATCTATTAAATGCAATGGCGATGAGAACGGAGGAGCATTGATGGGGTTAGGGTAAATCATAAAACTGTCGGGTAATATGAGGACATCATTAGACCATTTTATGATATTAGCAGGTCGATTAATAGTTCTGCTTTCATTAGCGCAAATACTCTCAGTTTTAAATGGACTTTTGGTCTTCGGGAATAATAGTATCTTCATGGTATCCATAGCATTGCAACCCCACTTATCTGTAACAGATGCAATTAAGGATCCGGCACCAGCCCTAAACCGGTAAGTTCCTGCTAGTGCATTCCAATGGTAAGTGTTGAACGTATCGGTTATGGTAATTAAAGTATCTGTTTGCGGGCATATAGAAATATCTGAAGGTAATGTGAGTTTAGGATCAGATAATTTAACCAGAATAGAATCTTTGTAAATGCAGTGGTTATTACTTGTGGCTGTAAGCAATAGGTTTTCATTGCCATAGCAAATATAGGCAGGACTGTAACTTATTTTACCCTGATTACCCGTCCATTTAAACTGACTAAAACCGGTGATGTTGGGAAAGAAGGCAAGGGAATCGCCTTTACAGATTACCTTATCGATGCCTAATTCAGGAACAGTAACAGGATCTGGGGACAGGTACACCATCATGGTATCCTTGGTTTTGCAAACAGAATTACCATAAGTGATAACAAGTGATAACAATTCAACTGTATCACTTTTAACCTTAATACGGGCCGATGTAAAATTCTGTTTCGTGGCCAGCCTTCTCCATAAATATTTGCAGCCGGCGATACTATCCTCACCCAAGGAAATATAGGATCTTTTACAACCTACATAAAAAGGTTGTATCCTGTTTTTGAGTATCGGAACATTGTAAACACTAATCAATCCCATTTTCAGGGCATTCTTTACCCACGGTTGTGTGCCTATATCACTATCATAGGTAAGGCCTGTAATTCCACAACTGCTTTTGTTCAATTGCAGCACCACTTTGTTGTTTCTTATAAATCCATTGGTAATAGCCACCGAATTATCGCCGTCTATCCTGAATATTTTTTGGATCGAATTTTCGGCGTAGATAATATCTCTAGGA
>JBBQIF010000140.1:0-7203 GCA_038324665.1 Bacteroidia bacterium | reverse complement strand
GTGAATCTGTGACCATTGGTTTTAAAGCCTATTTCACAATATTTCCTACTCCCCCTTTCTTTTCTAAAAATAAAAAGGATTTAATCTGTGGCTAACCTTTTTCTAGTATGCCATTGCTTGCCGCAAATTCTTTTAAAAATTGCATGGCCGATTCAAAGTCATCTTTCACCTTATCCTCCAATATGGCCTCCCGCACTGCATTTTTTAGTTGTCCTATATGTTTTGGATTTGCAATTATAAAAGTGGAAATAATATCATTCCCCGTTACAGGTGGTTGCCAGGTTCGCAAAGTATCTCTTTCTACCACGTTCTTCATTTTTTCTTCCACTATAAAAAAGTTTTGCTTAATCCGCTCTACCTTTTTTTCATTCTTACTTGTAATATCACTGCGGCAAAGCATCATCAGTGCATCAATATCCTCGCCTGCATCCACCATTACCCGGCGTATAGCACTATCCGTGACAATATTCTGAGAAAGCACAATGGGTCTTAGGTGAAGTAATACTAACTTTTCTACAAACCTCATTTTTTCATTTAGTGGTAACTTTAATCTGCTAAAAATCGGTTTTACCATCTTGCTGCCTTTGTCCTCATGCCCATGAAAGGTCCAACCAATACCCGGTTCAAACCTTTTCGTGGCCGGTTTGGCAATATCGTGCAGTATGGCTGCCCATCTCAGCCATAGGTCAGTACTCAGTTTACACAAATTATCTAATACCTGTAGTGTATGGTAAAAATTATCCTTATGCGAAATTTTGCCAATCGTCTCTACACCATGTAAGTTCACCATTTCAGGAAAAATGAGGTGCAGTAAGCCGGTATCAAACAGGTATTCAAAACCAATGGAAGGTACAGGCGAAAGAATAATCTTGTTCAGCTCCTCCGTTATTCTTTCCTGTGAAATAATTTTTATCCTTTCTTTGTTCCTAACAATTCCATCGAAAGTATTTTCTTCAATTCTAAAACCCAATTGTGTGGCAAACCTAATCGCCCGCATCATGCGCAAAGGGTCATCGCTAAAGGTGGTATCAGCATCCATAGGGGTGCGAATAATCTGACTTTCCAAATCTTCCAAACCATTAAAAGGATCAATAACTTGACCGTAATTGTCTTTATTCAAGCATATACTGAGTGCATTAATCGTTAAGTCCCTGCGTTCCTGGTCATCCTTCAATGTACCTTCTTCTACAAAGGGTTTACGGCTGTTTCGCTCATAACTCTCCTTTCGTGCACCTACAAATTCTATAATCAGGTCTTGATATAATAACTGCGCGGTGCCAAAATTCTCGAAAAAAGAAAACTTAGCGCCTGGTAATTCTTTAGCTACCCGTCTTGCAAAATCAATGCCCTTGCCAATTACAACAATGTCTATGTCCTTACTTTCGCGGTGCAGAAAAATATCGCGTACAAAACCACCAATCAGGTAAACTTCTAATTTCTGGGTATCCGCCATCTGGCCTATGGTCTTAAATAATTGCTCATGCTCCTTTAAAGCATTTGGTTCAGGTAAAAACATTGTTGCAAAACTATGTTTTTTTGGTGAATGGATGAAGAAATTGATTCACATACTTAATACCACATAATCCAAGGTGCTTCAGCGTCTTCCTCCTTGATGAAGTTGAAGTTGTCATTCTCAATTTTGTACCTTCAGATTCCGAATGTAATAAGAACCAAAAAGCCTTAAACTTTTTTAAAGATAGCTTATATTCTCCTAACTAAATATTTTGCAAATACCAAAGAAGTGTTCTAATATTGCCTTATGAAAATAATGATACTTTTTTCAGGCATTATATTCATGTTCTTATTTTTAAGTGCATGCAGCAATAAGGAAAAAACAGCAACGCTTGTTATTGACAATATTTCCATAAGTGCTGAAGGCCCTTTATTTGAGGGTGCGAATACCGCTCAGGGAGAAGTGCCGAACCGCATCAATGCTTGGGCTAAGGAACATGGCATAGAACTTTCACAAATTACTTCTGCAAGCCTAAAAAAGGTGACCATATCAGTAAATGATACCAGTAATTTAGATCTTTTCAGCAGTATTAATATGCAGTTTGCATCCGATCAAACGGATATGATACAGGCTGCCGTAATTAATAAAATTCAGCCAGATTCAAAAAAAATAGAACTTACGCTCTCCGGGGAGCAAAAGGACCTTATCAAGGTATTAAAACAGGATAAATTTACAATAGTGGTAGATGCCATACTGAATAAGGATTATGATGCCAATATCAACCTATTGGGCAACATAGAAATAGAATTAAAATATTAACAATTTTAAAATGTCAAAATGAAAATTTACTATTTATTATTATCAGGATTATTTGCAATCACGTCGATTGGAATTGCTAATGTGCAGGCCGGAGATGAGGATAAACTTATTGGTGTATGGGAACCTGGAGATGTTCGGTCAAAGATAAAAATTGAAAAAATAGGTAATAAGTATTATGGAAAGGTTATTTGGTTAAAAATACCCAATGATCCTGAAACGCAAAAGCCTAAACTGGACAGGAATAATCCTGATACTGCTATGCGGAAAAATCCGATTAAAGGCAATAGAATCTTAAAGGATTTTGTTTATAAAGGCGATAAGGAGTGGGGTGGTGGTACCATTTATGACCCCAAAAACGGAAAAACTTATAAATGTGTTATCAATATGAAGGATGACAATACAATAGATATTAGGGGCTTTATAGGCATAAAGACCTTTGGTAGGACAGATACATGGAAGCGCACAGTTACTGATTAAATTAAACTATTGACTATGCGTTTGGCAATTCTTTTTTCAATCCTATTTTTAATCTCATGCAGCCATAAAACCAAAGTTCAGGCGGATACGATATACTTCAATGGACATATCATAACTATGGATGATAGCATGCCAGATGCATCTGTAGTAATAGTAGATAAAGGAAAAATTATAGCAGTTGGTGATAGCACTTTGCTAGCGCAATACGATTGTAAAAGTGGATCAAAGATCGACGTAAAGCAACAATTTCTATATCCCGGTTTGATTGATGCCCATTGTCATTTTTATGGTTATGCTGCCACATTGATGAGTTGTAACTTGGTAGGCACTAAAAGTTGGGAGGAAGTGATTCTTAAATTAGACTCATTTAGCAAAAATACAAGCTCAGAATGGATTACTGGACGCGGATGGGACCAGAATGATTGGGTAAATAAGACTTTTCCCACGAATGAAAGCTTAAATCAGTTATTTCCGAACAGGCCAGTTATGTTAAAACGAATAGACGGGCATGCGGTGATATGCAACAAAAAGGCGCTGGACCTTGGAATGATTGATGAAAGTACAAACGTAGTAGGTGGGGAGATCATTAAAGAAAACGGTCATTTAACTGGAGTTTTGGTAGATAATGCGGCAGACCTCATTAAACCAATACCTCCGTCGCAAAATGAGATGGTGGCAGCGCTACAGAAGGCAGAAAAAGAATGTTTCAGCCTAGGATTAACCACACTTGCAGATGCGGGTCTTGATTTACAAACATGCTTGTTACTTGATTCACTGGGGAAAGCGGGTACTTTAAACATCTATCTATATTTAATGCTGAACCCTACACCCGATGGATTAAAGTATGCACAAACAAGAGGTATTTTAGAAAATGACCACACTAAAATTTGCAGTTTTAAATTATATGGCGATGGTGCACTGGGCAGTAGGGGCGCTATGTTGAAACAGCCTTATTGTGATAGGAAAGGCCACAGTGGGATGTTAATAAATGATATTGCCTATTTTGACAAATGGTGCAGCGATGTAAAAAGCACTACTAAATATCAGGTGAATACACATTGCATAGGAGACTCTGCTAATAAATTATTGTTGGAAATTTATGGCAAATATTTAAAGGGAAAGAATGATGAGCGCTGGCGCATAGAGCATGCGCAGATAGTGGACCCCAAGGACCTTTACCTTTTTGAGAAATACAGCATTATACCATCAGTGCAACCCACCCATGCCACCAGTGATGGCCCTTGGGCCAAAGACCGCTTATGCAATAGCAGGATGAAGGGTGCTTATGCTTATCAAACACTTTTAAGGCAAAATGGATATTTGCCACTTGGAACAGATTTTCCTGTCGAGTATCTGAATCCACTCTTTACTTTTTATAGCGCTGTATATAGGGAGAATGCCAATGATCCGGAAATGGAACCCTTTCAAATGGAAGAAAAACTAACGCCTCTACAAGCGCTCAAAGGCATGACAATTTGGGCTGCAAAGGCTTGCCGATTGGAGCATCGAAAAGGAAGCATCGCAGTTGGAAAGGATGCTGACTTTGTAATAATGGATACTAATTTACTAAAAGCCTCCAAAGAAGAAGTTTTAAAAACAATAATTATCACAACGGTAAGGAATGGAGTTGTGGTTAATTAATTTGTTCGAATAAATTTAGACATCATTTTTTTGAATCAAAATACTTATGTTTGCTTCAATGAAGTTAACATTTTGGGGAGCGGCAAGAACCGTTACAGGCAGTAAGCATTTATTAACCACAGACAAGGGCAAAAACATATTACTCGATTGTGGATTATTTCAGGGAATGGGGCAGGACAGTAATGTGTTGAATCGGCATTGGGGATTTGAACCTGCAAACATAGATTATGTTATCCTTTCTCATGCGCATATTGATCACTCAGGGCTATTGCCTAAATTGGTAAAAGATGGATTTGAGGGTAAAATATATGCAACAGCGGGTACCATAGATTTATGCGACATTATGCTACAGGACAGTGCTCAGATACAAATCAGCGATTTAAAATACGTCAATTTAAGGAAAGCTAGAAAAAATGAAACTTTAATTGAACCCCTCTACGAAGCCGAAGATGCATTGGAAACATTGAACAGATTCATTGAAATTCCCCTACATACTAAATTCAAAATCGACGATGAAGTAACTGTCATTACTACTGAAAGTGGACATATCTTGGGAAGTGTGGCGCTTAACTTGGAGTTAACAAATCCTGATAATACTATAACTAAGCTCACTTTTACAGGTGATATTGGACGGAAAAAAGATGCTATTTTGAATGGCCCTGACCCATTCCCTCAGGCAGATTATATTATTTGCGAAAGCACTTATGGTGACAGGCTGCATGCTCCTGATAATGATGTTGAAAACCATTTGCTTGAGATTGTTCGTAAAACATGTGTTGTGCAAAAAGGTAAAATTATCATTCCGGCCTTTAGCATAGACAGAACCCAGGAAATTATTTATGCTTTAGATCGCTTGTCTTATGCTGGTAAATTACCCACAATAGATGTATATGTGGATAGTCCCTTGTCTACCAAAGCAACGCAAGTAATGTCGAGGCACAGAGAGTATTTCAATAAGGATATCATGAGTTATATTACTAAAGATGGTGACCCTTTTGATTTCCCCAACCTCCATTATGTAAAATCTGCAGCAGATTCTAAAAAAATCAATGATTCCAAAACCCCATGTGTCATCATTAGCGCAAGTGGTATGGCAGAAGCAGGTAGGGTAAAGCACCATATTAAGAACAATATTGAGAATCCTGCAAATACCATTTTACTGGTAGGTTATGCCTCGCCAGATTCTTTGGCAGGTAGGTTGAAATCAGGAGATACGGAAGTCAAAATATTTGGAGAAATTTATAAAGTGAACGCAGCCATTGAAAGTATGGAGAACTACAGTGCACATGGCGACTATAATGAGATGTTGGATTATCTTTCTTGCCAAGATGCGGGTAAAGTAAAGAAGCTAATCCTGGTACACGGAGAATATGAAACCCAGAAAGTATGGGCGGAAAAATTAGAAAAAGTAGGATTTAAAAATATTATTATTCCGGAAATGGGGGATGAATTAGCACTAAAATAGTCAAATGTATAAAAACGATAAAAAGACAAAATTGTTTATTGTTCTTGGGGTGTTTTTTATCACCAATGCGATAGTTGCGGAATTTATCGGTACTAAAATTTTCTCATTTGAAAACACCTTTGGATTCAGAAAATTGGATCTCAATATTTTGGGGTTTGAACATCTGTCCTTTGAATTAACATGTGGTGCTATCATTTGGCCTATCGTGTTTATTATGACCGATATTATTAATGAGTATTATGGGAAAAAAGGCGTAAAGCTTCTTAGCTACCTTGCTGCATTAATGATATCTTATGCCTTTATTGTAGTATTCACAGCCATAGGAACCTCCCCTGCTGATTGGTGGATTACAAGTGGTGACGGTAGGCAAATCAGCAATATGCAACATGCTTACAAAGCTATTTTTGGTCAGGGTATGTGGATTATCATAGGTTCCTTGGTTGCTTTTTTAGTGAGCCAGTTGATAGATGTGAAGGTCTTTCATTACCTAAAATCGAAATCGGGGAGTAAAAACCTGTGGTTGCGAAGTACTGGTTCTACTGCCGTTTCACAGATAATAGATAGTTTTATTGTGTTGTTCATCGCTTTTTATATAGGCAATAATTGGTCTATGGAAAGGGTGTTGGCAATAGGGTTGGTCAATTATATTTATAAACTAACTTTAGGCATAGTACTCACTCCATTGTTATATGTAATGCATAACATCATTGACAATTTCTTGGGTAAGGAATTGTCAGAAAAGATGATGAAAGAGGCAGATGGCACTTATTCCGATTAATTTACAAATGAGGCTAAGATTCCTAAGATACATCCAATTTTTTAAACTTTAATCGAAATTTAACGATTGCTTTGATTTCAAATATAAACTGGTATGCTATTTACACCCGGCCCAATGCTGAAAAGAAAGTATTTGATAAATTGACTATATTGGGATTTCACAGTTACCTGCCTTTGGTAACGAGCATAAGGAAATGGAGCGATCGCAAAAAGAAAATCTCTACGCCACTTATCTCAACGTTTGTTTTCGTAAGAATTGAAAAGGCCAAGGTATATGAAACCCTTCAGGTTCAAGGGGCTTTAGGTGTATTGAAATACATTGGTGAACCTGCAGTAATTAAGGAGCAGGAGATAGAAAACCTGAAGATCTTGATGAAGGATGCAACAGAAATTTCCCCTATAGAAAACATTGATTTTACAGCAGGAGAGGATGTGTTGGTGACAAAAGGACCCTTTGTTGGTTTGGTTGCTAAATCTGTCATTATAAAAGGTAAACGAAGAATTATAGTGACAATTGAGGCATTGGGAAGTGCTATGGAGGTAAATTTACCATTATCTTTTGTCGTAAAAA
>JBBQIF010000139.1:0-7213 GCA_038324665.1 Bacteroidia bacterium | reverse complement strand
CATTATTGTATTTGATTAATTTGTTTTGTTGATTTTTTTTAAGTGATAAATTAACGCGTATTATGCCTGTCGATATTATGAACTGTCAAAGAAAATTTGGCAGCATTTATATTCAAAATCTATTTTTACATTCTTCATGTTATTTTATAAATTTGGTTATAAAAACCGAAAGTGACAACCTCACTGTAAAGCAAAAGTAACCAAAAATATAATAAACCAAAATTTTCGGTCATATTTAAGCTATTTATTCCACTCATAAATTATAATATACAAACTATCAAGTAGTTATAATTCGGAAATTAGCCTACTATTTTTGCTTTTAATGTAATAAGTAAAAGAATCAGTTTGGTGTAGTGGTGAGTAACTTTAATTGCAGTTAGAGTTTTGAAAATGAAAACACAACTTGCGGTAGGCATTACCTACAAATTTAACCCTTCACGCCCTCGCTCCAAGCCGCCGGATCCTTGCTCCACTGCGCAATATTATCCGCTTGTACCTCTGTTATATATTGACTGCTGATGGCCACTTGCGCCAAATCGTTAAAGTTGCTGAGGGAGATATAAGGACAGCTTATTTCTTTAAATTTATTATCGGCCACTGCAAAGCCGTAATTGAAAATAGAAACCAAACCTATGACTTCAATGCCATTGTCCCGTAAATCTTCTACCGCTTTTAAACTACTCTTACCAGTACTGATCAGGTCTTCTACCACTACTACTTTTGAGCCAGGTTCAAGATGTCCTTCTATGCTATTCTTTAAGCCATGTTTTTTAGCTTCGGCTCTTACATAGGCGAATGGCAGATTCATTTTGTCAGCGATTAGGGCACCTTGTGCTATGCCGGCAGTAGCAACTCCTGCTATGGCTTGCACCTGTCCAAAATTTTGCTTTATTGCCTCAACAAGTGCATTGGTAATAAACTCCCGAATGGGCGGGTAGGAGAGAGTAACTCTATTATCACAATAAATTGGAGATCGCATACCACTGGTCCATGTAAAAGGTTCATCAACATTTAATTTTACAGCTTCGCATTCTAATAAGTATTGCGCTATTTTTGCACTTGTATCGTTCATCATAATTATGGGTCAGCAAAACTATAAAATATTTATTAACCACTGTGCACTATTTATCGGCAATCGTCAATTTATTGAAGAATGCCCTGAGAAAATTAGGCTTTACCCCAAACAGGAACTCGACAATGTGCTTAAGCAAATACTTGGTGAGGTAAATGCCAAAGAGAATTTTATTGGTTTTGAAACCGACGAAGCTGATAAATTATACCATGAGTTAGCAGGTTATTTTAAATTGATAAAGGCAGCTGGAGGTATTGTTTTCAATACGAAGGGAGAATTATTGCTAATAAAAAGACTGGGTATCTGGGATCTTCCTAAAGGGAAAATGGAAAAGCATGAAGATGAACCCATTGCCGCATTAAGGGAGGTGCAAGAGGAATGTGGCCTTAATTTCCTGAAAATAGTGCAAGCTTTAGAATGTACTTACCATGCATATCAGCTAAAAGGAAAATGGATTTTGAAAAAGACCATGTGGTTCTTGATGGATGCCTATGGTGATATTAATGTAAAGCCACAGTTGGAAGAAGATATTACAGAAGTGAGATGGGTAAATAGAAATTTTATTCTGGACCCAGAATTTGAAACTTACGATTCCCTGAAAGGACTGATAAACAAAATAAAGTTTCCAAATGAATAGATTTAGTACTTTTAATCCAATTAAAAAGTAATCCCATCAGGCACAAATTTGCTGTAATCACCTTTATTGATGATAATATCCCTAACAATAGTACTGCTGATATTTGTATAATACGGGCTTGAAAGGAGAAAAACAGTTTCAACAGTCCCTACAAGTTCTTTATTGGCAAAGGCAATTTGTTGTTCGTATTCAAAATCACCAGCAGAGCGCAATCCACGTAAAATAAAATGGGCATTTACTTCCTTGCAGTAATTAACTGTGAGGCCTGTATAAGCCTTAACATCCACCCTAGGCTCATTTGCAAATACTTTTTGTATCCATGCAATGCGCTGTTCAATAGTAAAAAGGGTCGTTTTTTTAACATTGCTACCAATGGCTATTACAATTTTATCAAATATATCAAGGCCTTTCTCAACAATGTCCACATGCCCTTTGGTAATAGGGTCGAAGGAGCCGGGGAATAAAGCAATCTTTTCCATATTGGTTAATTGTTACAATATTAATAATTAATATTCAGTTAAGGTTAATTATGTTTATGGAGTGTGCCTGAATAAGCTAAAGCAGGTACTGCCATATTGCTTCTTTAAAAATAACGAAGGGGATTCAAAAATTAGTTTATCTGAATGTTCTAATATAAAAAGAGTTTTATTTAGTATGAACCATTCGGCATTTGTAACGGTATCTACCAATTGGTGCAATTGTGTATAATCATAAGGCGGGTCGGCAAAAAGGATATCTATAGGCATATCGCAGAAAGCAAGGAATTTAATAGCATCTGCTTTTGTAATTTGCCAATCATCAATTCCAAGTTCTTTTTTAATGTTTTTCATGAAACTAATATTTGCAAAATTATCATCTATACTCGTTAAGTTTTTTGCACCCCGGGATAAAAATTCCAGTCCAATATTGCCTGTACCGGCAAACAAATCCACTATTGAGGCATCTTCGACAGTTGCAATATTCAGTAAGGCGTTAAAGATACTTTCCTTAGCAAGGTCAGTAGTAGGGCGGGTATTACTCCCGTTATAAGTTTTGAAATGGTATCCTTTATATTTACCAGAAATTATACGCATAAAGAAGCCGCATAGCAAGCGAATAGCTTTTCAGGCAACTGAGGAATGGTGTCATCAGTATGGTCGAATGAAAACCTTAGGATCTCTGTCTTTGCAAAATGCGGTGCTAAAAACCTTATCATAGAAGGATGATGTAGTAAGCTATAATCAATGTTAAGTGTATTGTCAGAAGGCAGAAGATCATTTACCTGCAGGGTATTCAATAGGAAATAAAGCACTTCATTTTCTCCTTTGCATTTAAAGGTATTGGCTAGCAAACATCGCGCATTGTCCATTAAAAGGATGTTATAATCATCAGCTATGTTAAAGATATAAAGCTGGTTATTTTGTTTCTTTAATAAATGGAATTGAATAAGTGCATTCATATAATGGACAGCAATGTTCGGCTCAGGGCCATTGAAATTAACAGCAATTTCACCGGTAACGTGCTGTTTCCTATATTCATTGTTGCTGAAAGAAGAAGGCGTTACTTGGTAATCAGAGGTAAAGGAAACAGCATTGATACTATTGAAATCCTCATTGAGCCAAGGTTCAATATCCGCTAAATTATCCACAGGGTTGGTGATTTTATATCCCAGAAATTTCTTCTCTCTGGAAGAAAAAACGGCTAAAACACTGCAATCGGGGTAATGCGCCACAAACAGATCTGAAAGAGATGGTATAATCTGCTGCTGGTCTATAATGTACTCAGCCTGTATGTGCTGCTTATTAAATTTGTCCTGTATTAATGACATCATTTTATTTCATGATTAATGATATACACCTTAAGTGTTCATCTTAATAATAACCTGATGCAAACATAATAAAATTTAAGTTAACGTGCTTCAGCCCGAACTTTTAAAATACGGTCTATTGCACTTTTATCAGAATCCTGTCCAGTTTAAGATTTTTGTTGCTCAATACAATATGGTATAATCCGTTCTGCCAGTCGTCGGTATTCAAAGTTTTGTTCAGGTTAAGATCCTGTAAATGCAGTACATTCCTTCCTAAATTATCATAAACATCAAGATTATAATAGTCAAGGTTGGTAACAATTTCCACTTGCTCATTAAAAGGGTTAGGGAAAATATTAAGCTGGTAATTAGATAGATTGGCTACCGAAAGGAAATCAGGGAAATTAATAATTTGTTCCGCACTGTCTGAGCAGGTTTGGAAATTAACTGTTTTTAATTTCAGTTTAGCAGTCTTTTTATTATAAGGACTCATATCCTTCACCAGGTTCTTAGAGTTTGAAATCAGCGTATCATTGATATACCATTCATAATTTACGGCTGTGCTGTCGTTGGGTTTAAATGTATAAGTTTTCCAGTTCCTGCTCAATGTAAATGTTGCATCTGCCGGTGGTGAGCGTGTAAAGGAAACAATTCCTATAATCTTTGAGCAACTATTGCTGGAAACTTTAACACTTAATTTATCTCCTGTAACCAAGTTGGTGTATTTAAATTGATTCTTATTGCCTGTACTTATAAGAATATTATTTTTGTAGAATTCATACTTCTGGTAAAGCGGATTGATAGCATAATTGTAATTATTTTCACATGAACTAACATTAAAGGTATAGATACCATTGTCAATAGCAAAAGTATCTACGATATAGGCAAGCTTTTCATTAATAGGAGGGCAGGTAAGGCTTAAGCTGTCTTTGATAAATATCTGTAATGAATCACTCTTAACCGGGTTAAAAGAATAGCTGGTATCATTGGAAAATAGTAGGTTATTAAAAGAAACACTTACTTGCGATTTTGGCAGATCTTTCACAAAAGCTGTTAGTACTTCACCCCTGCACAATTTTGAATTAAGCACTATATTATATACAAGATTCGAGCAGTTATTAGTCCTTATACTTAAGATCGTATCACTGAAAGGACAAACCCCTTTCTGGAAGCTCCTGATTGTGATATTGTAAAAGGTGGAAGGAGCAAGTGCGCTAAGAGCAAGGGTAGTATCAGAAGTTGTCTTTTTGAAATTGATACTATTAATGCTGTAATGAAGGGAGTCAATGCCCTTTGTCTTTTGCCACTTTACATTAATGTCGCTGGTAGATTTGGTATTTGAGAAATTTAAAGGATAAATTTTAGGTACAATTTTCAGGTTGAAAGTATTTGATGGAAGGCTAAAACAATTATTAAGACTTTTGCCTATTGCGTAGATAGTTGAATTGGTATTCGCTTTAAAGATTAAGGGAATTTTCCCAGTGCGCATAAATAATTGATTGTTGACATACCAGTGGATACTGTCTAGCGCAATTCCAGAGGCGGTAAAAGTTTCATTGATCTGCCCGCAAAAGGAGTCCTTAGAAGTATTCCTGCCAATGGCTATAGTAGGTTTGGTATACCAGTTTAACTTATAGTTGGCGCTTGTAGTAGCGCATAAATTAGCACTGGTAACAGTAACATTATAAATGCCCGAATCCTTAATATATGTCCTGAATCCTGTTTTATTAACTGGGTTCCACTTATGGCTAAGTCCTGAGGCATTATTAGCTGTTAGTTGAATGGAATCGCCTTTGCAGATTATACCTGACGTGCCGGATAGTATGGTAGCATTAGGAGATGCTTTGACTGTAAATTTTAGGGTATCTGGGAAACTAGTCCCTAAGGCGTTTTTTACCGTTAATATCGCCAACGAAGTGGAGGTCGAAGTGAATTTTATTATCGGATTCTGAAGTATACTTGTGGTAAGTGTAGCATTGATAAATTTCCATTGAAATGAAGTAGGTGAATTGGTGCCTTTACCAGTCATCTGCACATTGTAATTGGTACAGGTGTTACTGTCTATGCTATAAGCCTTTGCGACTGGTAATAGTGGCGACGGGCCAAATTCAAAGACTTTAGCGTAAATGACATCGCCATCATTGCCTCCGTTATTGTTGCTGGCATTCACGCATACATAGAACTTTATTTTGCCCACATTGTTGCCCGGTGCCTTCCATTTAAATATCCACCTGGTGCTGTCTTTTTTTACAGTATCTGACCCGGCACCGGTATGCCCTATATATTGCCTCGTATTGCCCGATATTACAGCAGTAGTTTTTTGTACCCTGCCACCAATTGTATCAAAAGTACCGACAGGTATATTGCCGTTTGATGTTAGACAAGTAATCTGGAAGCCATAGCGTGCAATGCCTGCCTGCTTAAAGCTCAACGCAATTGTATAAGTGGAATCAGGGACATACCCGCCCCCTTGAAAACCTGTATTTAAAAATATCTTGTTGTAGTCAGTGCCACTAGTAATGAGTGTGCCTATATGACAACTAGTACAATTTCCTTCACCGGTTCCCGGTGCATTCGTATTACTTGCAGCAGGTCCGGAAACATTCATGATAGCACTGGTGAGCGTCACCAAAAAGACAAGGGCTATAATAACATTTCTAATGTAAATTTTCATCATAAAAAGCAAAGCTACTGTTTTTAGTGGCAATATAATCCAGTCGCTATTTTTATGACGTAATTATGGTTAATTTTTTACACAAAATTGACAATATTTGTTGCAACGAATGTTATTAAGTCTGCTATTGATATTTGTCGGGTATCATATATGGTTTCCTGATCAATTCAATCTTTTCATAATAATCTCCTCAACTTTCCTGAAAAGTTGGATGGGGGTATGTTTCCTCCATGTTATTTCATCTAGTTCGCCGCCAAAATTCAAATAGTAATCTGCTTTGCAATATTTGAACTCTTCGAGTACATGCTCCTTGAAATTAACCATGGCTATCCAGCCTTCGTCCAGTTCAGCAAACCACTCTTCATAATAACTGTCATCACTACAATGGTAATTAAGGATATTTTCACCTATGATAATGTATTTGTCAATACCTGCTTCTTCTAGCAATTCAACTACATCTCGCTTTAAAAGCATGATATCATTATTAATTGCATCATTCCATTCGCCTATCAATTCTATAATGCAGTAGCCTTTTTCATAATCCGCAAAAAGAATTTTAAGGTAGAGGGTAGTTGAGCCGAAATCATCCCATTGTGGGTGTATGAAATAATTGTAAATGGTGTTCCTGTACTCAAATTCACTATGCATACGTTCATAAAAAGGAGAATTAATATCTTCTTCAGAATTATATAAGTGCAACCAATTGTAATAAGGTTCAATGTCCTGCATGGAATGAGTATTGCAAAAGTAAAAGGATTATTGTTTTAGTAGGCCAAATCTTTTTAAAAATTAAGGAATTGCCTAAGTAAAAAATAAAAATTTGAACTAAATAAAATATTTTATCAAACTAATTTGTCTTTTCAGCATTAAATGTATTATTTTGCACCTCCTTTTTAAAAAGTATATGGCAATAATAAATAAGTTAAGACGTTCAGGATGGGTACTGGGAATTATTTTGGTATCTCTTGTACTCTTTGTTATCAGTGATTTTATAACGAATTACACTAAGTACACCTCCGGCAATTCCAGAGGTAGTGTAGGTTC
>JBBQIF010000138.1:0-7215 GCA_038324665.1 Bacteroidia bacterium | reverse complement strand
GAGTATGCTTATTGTGCTTCCTATAATGGTATGCGGTCGGCTAAATCGCCATAAAATTTTCAATGCTTGCATCTTAATTTACCTTTATTACAATTAACGCGTTTAAGCCACTTTTTATCTTAAATACTTCTATATGTTCGTCCAAAGGCTGTAAAAGCGATTTGTATTCTTTTACGGAATTGGATTTTATAACAGATATAATACCATCGAATAAAATGGTAAGGACATTAATTGGTATTATATAAGTTAAGAACAAACGCTTCAAGGAGAATGGCTTTATAAAAGGCGTGAGCAACAATGTACCTAGGGTAGTTGCAAATAGGATTTTTAAGATATGAATGAAATCTGGTGATAATATCTCCACGAAATACCCTTTTGCCCGTGTTTTTGACATTTCTGTAATGATTTTTAATTTATCAGCATCCGAAAAATGATGGAAGGCATTGAACATGGTGTAAGTATTGTGTGATTGAAAAGATTGCTTTAATACATCTGTAGATAAGCTGATATACGAGATGTTATCTTCAAAAGTTTGCGAAGTGTCAGGATATTTATCAGATAATGTTAAGCTTTCAAATTGTTTAGATTGTTTGAAAATGGTAATTGCGGGCTCACCACTGCCTGAACATAAGTCAAACATACGGGATGGAAGCTCCTTTTGAGCTTGCAAGTAGCTGATAAATGGGGCATAAATATTAAAACGAGCAACAATAAAACCGATATAGTCCGTCTGATATTGTCGCAAGAGTTTTGGAAACCAGTCATAATCTTCTAATTCTTTCAATTGTATGCTTTATTTTGCGAGCGAATTTAAACAAATAAGTTGAATCAGCACATTTTAAATATAACAAGTTGTTTTGGTGAATTCCGGATGACACTGATAATAACTATAGCCATACTCTCTCTTATTGGTTATTTTTTAAAATGGTTGACCCCATCAGGCAGTGTAGCCGCTTTTTTTGTCGCCTTAATTTTAACTTGGGGAGGGGTAGCTTTATTTTATCTCCCTTTACTGCTTTTGGTAGGAGGCACATTATTGACTAAATTAAACAAGGATTCTGCTGAACAAAATGGAAGGAATGCAACCCAGGTTTTTGCCAATGGTGGTATCGGTATTTGCTGCCTTCTATTTTTTTATACCTTGCATCAGGGGTATGCAAATATTGCCCTCTATGCTTATGTTGTTTCATTCTGTATGAGTATTTGCGATACCTTTAGCAGTGAGATTGGCAAGTATTTTAAAGGTAAAACTGTAGATATACTGTCGCTTAGACCTATTCAAAGGGGACTGTCAGGAGGCATTTCTATTGTAGGGACAATGGGTGGATTTATTGGTACTGTATTCTGTGGTTTCATCGCCTATTGTTTTCTAAATATGACTTTAAAGTATGCAA
The DNA here is from genome assembly GCA_038324665.1 of Bacteroidia bacterium. GTDB lineage: Bacteria > Bacteroidota > Bacteroidia > NS11-12g > UBA955 > JABMMZ01. The sequence goes on along the minus strand of JBBQIF010000138.1, from coordinate 5,821 downwards.
TCACCACCGCTGTATTTGGGTTTGCCGGTATGTTGCTAGACAGTATTCTGGGCAGCGCTTTACAGGCAAAATATCGCAATGAAAATGGAGGGATTGAAGAAATTCCTTCAAGTGAAAACAAATTAATGAAGGGCTACGCTTGGTGTACAAATAATGCGGTGAACTTTATAAGCAACCTCCTTGTAGTCCTGCTATTTATTGTATTACAATTATTTTAAAATGGGCAACCTGATACCCTGTTTTTATTTTCAGCGCGTAATTCCCCGAATTCAATTGTTTGATATCAATGGTATTAAGCTCGTTGCCGGTTCCTGATAGTAATAGCCTGCCATAGCTGTCAAATAATTCATAATCATAAACCTCACCTGTTTGATTTTCAATAGTAATGAAATGCTGGGCAGGATTTGGGTATATTTTGAACAATGAGAGGTTTACTATTGGATATAAACCACTTCCTGTTAAATTGTAAATATCGGAAAGTACACCGCAACCGTTGCTGTCTGTATATAAAACCAAATATTGCCCGTCTGTATTAGGGTAAAAATACTGCCCCATTGCGCTATCAATTTTAGTATTCTGGTTATACCACTGATTGCTGTTAGCATAACTTGATTTTAGGGCTTTGTTAACCTTGGTGATGACTGGTTTGGGCGCTAAAGGATTAACCACAATTTTCACAGTATTGCTCAAATTTCTGCATCCGTTGACATCTGTGCCACTTAAATGATAAAAGGTTTGGTTGAGCGGAGGAAACAACTGGTAGGAAATGGCCGTAATTGCAGAGGCTACAATGGTCGTTGAATTTTTGAAGAGCGTAAAGGTTTTTGCACCGCTGAGATTAAAATTAAGTAATTCACCATCGCATAATACTGAATCAGAGGTTTTGAGTACTACTTTAGGCAATGAAAGTACAATAGGGGTAATATATGGAGAGGTGTTGATGCACCCATCCACTGATTTGAACCTAATATTATAATCTGTGAAGCCTGTTACAACATCCTGATAATCTGGATTTGCGCTGAAACTCCCCATATTGATATTGTTCCTTACAAACTGATAAGTGGCAGCCCCTTTTGCATTTAATTTAATGGTATCATTTTTACAGATATTATTATTGATGATATTACTTGTATAACTGATGGTTGGCAAAGGATTGAGGTAAAAAGGCGGCGGTATGGCTGAGCTAAATGCCTCAAGCGCTGGATTGCTGCCCGTTACTTTTATCTTATATAAATGCCTGTTCGGTACCTTGGGTAAAATAAAAGATAGTTCATTGGTTTCCGAATTGGCGGCAGTATCTAATAGTAAACTTGGTTGACTGAAATTGCCCAAACTATCAGAAAGATATACCTTGAAATGATTGTTAGATTCGGGTTTGTAAAGCGTTTTAATCTTTAACATCATCTTTTCTTTTTCACAAAAGTTAAATTTGCTTAAACTAGTATATTCAATAGGGGAGGCTATTTTAGTGACAACTGTATTGCTTTTTATGGCTGATTGATAATCAAAAATACATTCGGCTTTGTTGTAAATGCTAAAACTATCGGTTAGAGGCGTCTTGAGGTCAAGGCTGTATATAATTTCCGCATTTGTACTTGAACCATTAATGAGAAGGTCTAAGTTTAAAACATTCTTACTGAGGTATGCGATAGTGTTGGTTGTTTTACTCACTATCTGCAATGACTTTAGGTCAAACCTGTTGTCATCAAGTGTATCAGTAATAAATACCCTACCGGCGGCAGGCATTGGGTTAGTGAAATTAAGGCGATAAGTAATAGTTTTATCCATTGGATAATAACGATTAGGAGCGTAAACTGTTTTTTGTGCAGAGCAACAACCGCTGTCTCTCACTGTTTCTGTTAGTTTGAAATAATTGTTGGCTGCTACATTGTCTTTTAAGGCTACCCATACTTGGTAAGTTATTTGGTCCCCATTATTGAAACTATCTTTCATAATAAAATGGCTGAAATCAATGGTTTTTTTAGTGCCTTTGCTCACAGAATCTATCAACCATAAAATGGTATCTTTGTTTTTAAAAGTAGTTAGTGGACTAGTGAACTGGAACAATTTCTTAGAAGGTAACAGTTTTACATAAAAACTCGAAACCTTGACATTGCCTTTATTTTCCAGAACTATCTGCTGTGTCATTTTTGCATTGTTCCTAATATGTTGTAAAGGAGTCAATGAAATACTAATATCTTTAAAGCCAGGCTTACGCCTAACAGGGAAATCATAACTTGAAAACTGAGAATCTTTCACAATGTTAACAGTATGCTGTGTAATACAGGTTCCCTCGTAAAGCAGGTTACTGTCTATCATTAAAATATAAGTACCAGGAACATTGTTAAGCAAGTAATAACCGTTGTTATCGGTAAATGCAACAGCATTATTACTTTTGTCAATAATCTTTATCCCATTTAAAAGCACATCAATACCTGCATCGTAGGAGCAGTTATTGTTCAAGTCTTCAAATACTTTGCCTTTAATTCCTTGGTTATTGTAAAACCCAAACTCAAGCACATGGGTGCTATCGAATTTGGCTAATAGGAGGGAATCCTTCCCTGTGGAATAAATGAACTGACTCCTGTTAATGCCAAGGATAAATTTACCGTACAAGGCTTTGATGGTCAATAGTCCGTTGACATCTGTATTATAAGTCGTAAATATTTTATTGGAAAAGGATGAAACTTCTGCAGATTGATAGGGTTCACCGACATCCTTTTTTCCGTTTTTATTTTTATCATAATAGGTTTTTACGATAATATTGGTGAAAGAATCCGGAGCTACTACTTTGAAATTAATCGTTGTTGACATACTTTGAAGGGCATCACAAGGACTATCATAAGCATAAATTGTTACATTGGCTTCTTTTCGTTTTATATAATCGGAGTCAGAAACATTCCAACAGAAATGAAGTGTTTTCTCTCGAGCGTTTGAATCAACGAGGGAAAGTTTACCATATCTAGGAAATTCTTTTACAAACAGTTTTACTGTATCTTTACTGGTTTTAGTCGTATCATCTTTCACTTTGATATCGAAACAAACATTTTCTCTTGCTTTAATTGTATAATCTTTATACGTGCTTAAAGTAGGTTTATTGCGCCCTGATTTTTTTATCACTATAAGCATGTCTCTTTTGATATAACATACAAGCTTATACTTTCCACTGTCTTTGCGGAATACATTTATCTGACAGACAATTGTTGAGACCTCACTGCAATTAGTCGGTGTGAAAAGAATATTTCCGTTTTTTGGGTTAAAATAATAACCTTTAAAAGGCTCTGTAACAGTATTTGGCGTGCAATTTATGACTCCCGGAGGAAGACAATAAGGTGTCATTGGGATTTTTTCACTATAGCTACCTCCATAAGATTCATAAGCATTGTAAGCATTTTTGGGTTTTGCCTGCTCATATACAATCGAATCTCCGTTATCAGGTGCTCCAGTATAAAATGAATAGCTAAAAGGCTGATTGCAACTAACTGCAAATGCAATCGGATTGATGAATTTCGGACTGCTGATACTTTGGTTCTTTGCAATACATAAATTTAACATGGCTTCTACAAACATATATCCGTTCGACAGCGAGGTTCTGCAACATGTGTTATAGGCGAAATAAACGGTACAATAATTTTTGGAAATGAATTTTTGAAATATGCCTGAATTAAAATCTATAGTATCTACAAAATAATGTGCCTCAAGCCCCAAGTTAGCAATAGTTGTATTGGCAGGAGTGCATGGTTTTGAAGCGCAATCTGTGAGTATATCTTCTATCTTTATCCTTGTTGTCTTAGTGCTTACTGAAAAGGAATCATTGTAGATCAATAGGTCCTGACTAGGAATTGGAATTCCCCTGCAATCACGGTAAGCCACCATAGTAACTTCATATTCCATGTTTTTTAAATGACGGTAGAACACTTCTCCTGAGCTAGCATGATTGGCAAAGGATTTGGTAAAACCGACAAAAATAATAAGTGCAAAAAGTATGTATTTTCTCATCATATGTTTAAGACACTAAAAGTAAAGAAAGCGATGCATTGATTTATAATATGTTATATTACAAAGATAAGATGATTAATGTTACTGATTGTCAGAACATAGTCATATTATCAGTTAAGGGTAGATTACAAGGTTAAAATAGAATATGCTCTCTAAAGCATTTATCTTTAGAATATAATTACCTGCGGCGAATCCCTCAATGTTAAATAGGTTATTTGCATTTGTAAGGGCATTGCTTAAAACAAGACGTCCAACGCCATCATATAAAAACATTGAGGAAATAACTTCATTGATATTTTCAATAAAAAATACCTTGTTTGCAGGATTAGGGTAAATTGAAAATGAGGACTGATTGATTACTTTACTAACGCTTGTAAAATTGACTTGAAATGTATCAGAGGTACTTTCACAGCCATTATTGTCAGTGTGCTTTATAAAATATTGCCCATTTATTAACGGATAGTAATATTGGGTTACTGCAGAATCAATTTTGCCATTTGAGTTATACCATTGGTTATTGAATTTATAACTTGATTTTAAAGCCCTGTTGATTCTTGTGATGACAGGCTTTAAGGGCAATGGGTTGACAATTACATTAACTGGAAAACTTGTGTCTTTGCAGCCGTTAATGTCAATTCCAAGCATGCTATATTGATTGGCATTAACTGGTGGAATAATTTGATACGGACTGCTTGTAATACCTTTTGCTATCAAAATGTTTTTATTTTTGAGTAGCGAATAGTTAACGGCACCGCTAAAGTCCAAAACGAGTGTTTCTCCTTCACAAAGTATAGAATCTGATGTTGATAGTTTTATAACTGGCAAATTATACGTTGTCACATTAATATTGGGAGATGTATTGATACAGCCCTTGTCTGATCTGAAATTGACCGTGAAGTTGGCATTGGCATTTATTATTTCAGAATAGGATGAGTCAGCAGTGAAACTAGTAAGCGGTATCCCGTTTTTGAGATACTGATAATTACTTGTGCCAGTTGCACGGAGTATAAAAGTATCATTCTTACACAGCTTGCCATTAATTAAATTGTTGCTGTAATTGATAGCAGGTAGAGGGTATAGTGTGATGGTTGGGGCCTTAACATAGTCAAATACTTCAACGACAGGGTGGGTACCAATCACTTTTAATTTATAAGTACCCACGTTTAATACTGAAGGTAGTTTTACATTTAACTCGTTTTCTACTGAACCTGAAATTGTATCTAATAGTAAACCAGATTGACTAAAATTACCCATCTTATCTGAAATATAAACCTTGAAATGGTTGTCAGCTAAAGGGTAGTATAAAGTTTTAAACGGTAATACTAAATGGCCATCTGAGCAATAGGCTATTGTTGGCATACTATCATAAATGATGGGTGAAATTACTTGAGTCATTACAGTTTTGGTATTTATCAATTGCTGGTAATCGAATTGACAACTTGCCTTATTGTTAACAGTAAAACTATCTTTTAACGGGGTTTTAATGTCAATGGAATAAACAAATTCCACATTATCTAATGTACTTCCCTGAGAAATATCAACGGATAAAATATTTTGGTTGATATAGGCCGGAAGTTCCGTAAGGAAATGGATGGTTTTTAAATCTAATCTTTTATCATCAAGGGTGTCTATCATCAGCGCCCGTCTTGAATCAGTATTTGGAATGAAATTTAACCTGTAGGTGATAGTGGGATTGCCAGGGCTAATCTGTGCTGTCCTGTGAACTGTTTTTTCAGTCTGACAGCAAGCCTTGTCATTAATAGTTTCTGTTAATTCATTGGTGTTATTAGATTCCACATCGTCGTTTACATGTGCAAATAAC
>JBBQIF010000137.1:0-7222 GCA_038324665.1 Bacteroidia bacterium | reverse complement strand
GATTTTATTGGTCACTTTTTTCTGCAGACCATAGATCATACCTTGCTGGAACATTGCATAGTCAGCACCGCTTTTCTTATTGGCAATGATATAAGTATAAGCATCTAATGCACCTTCATAATTGCCTGAAGCATAATAACAATCGCCAAGGCGAAGCGTTGCATCATAAAACATGTTCTCGGGCAATGTGTACCCAATGCTTGTTTTATATTTATTGAAGTAATTTGCGGCTTCAGGGTATTTTTTCTGATTGAAATAAGTATAACCGACTGCATAAAGTGCATCCGGATAATACTTTGCCTTTTTCGACTCGGCCACATCAAGGAATTTCTGGTAATACATTCTGGCATTGTCATTTTTACCTTCTCTATATTCTATCTCGCCTAACCAAAAGTTGCATTGGCCGTATATGCTCAAATCCACCTTATTGGCAATAGATTTTTTGAACAATTCTTTCGCGCCAGCAATATCTTTTTGGTTAAATAATTCCTGACCTCTAAGGAAAAGAATTTTTTGAAATAGTTCTTTGGTACCTTCATCAGCAATCTGCATTTCATTCATCACATTCACTGCAGTTTTGTAATCATTAGAGGTGTATAAAAGTGTAGCTAAATTCTTTTTTGCCTCATTGGCATGTGTTGACCTTGGGAACAATTCGTTAAATTTCTGGTATGCTGCAATTGATTTGTTTTGATACTCTAACTCATGGGCCAGCTTGGCATAGGTAAACATGGCCTCCTCTTGAATGCCCTTATCGAACTCTGTCCTTTGTGCTTCAAAAAAAGCATTGAAAGCATTTTGCTTCTTGCCAATTTTAAGGTAACAATCGCCCAAATGGTAACTAGCGCTTTGTGCCATGGCATTCCCATTGTTCGCTATCATTTCGAATAATATGGAACTCTTGGCACAACTTTTATTCATGTAATAGGTGTAGCCAATTTCAAATGCCTCAGCATCATTTAAGCTTTCCATTTTATAATTACTAATATCGAAATAATTTTGGGCCTGCTCATAATTACCTAATCTGTAATAACATTTGCCCAATAGTAAATCCCTGTTGGTATTGAGTGCACCAAAGTCCTTACCTTTCGCATAATCAATAGCCTTCTGATGCTCACCTTCGAGGTAATAGATCTCAGCAATATAAAGTTTCACAGCTTCTATTCCTTTGTCTTCTACTTTCTTAAAAGCGGTGAGGGCCTGTTTGTAATCTTTGTTCATATAACAAACGTAACCGTAGTAATAAGTGGCTTCGTCGTGGTAAGGATTATCGGTTGTAGTTAGTGGATAAAAAGCTTCCTTTGCTTCCTTGTATTTGCCAGATTTGAAATAACAGTAACCTAATCTGTAACCAAGCCTTTCCTTTTCATCCTTACTTAAGCCCATTTCATCTACTTTTTTATAATAGGGAAGGGCTGCCTTGAATTTTGAACTATTGTAATGGAAATCGCCCAATTCGAGGTTGGCATTGTTCACCTTTCGGCTGTTGGGATAACGCTCCATAAAATCCAACATGTTCGCCAAAGCATTATTGTGCATCAATTTCAGTTTACAACTGGCAATATAATATTCCACATCACTAATATTAACAGCATCTGTCGCAAACGGAAGGTAATCGTTGAAATTGGATATGGCGGCATTGTACAATTGTTTATCATATAATTCCAAAGCGGTATTGTACAGCTTTATTTTATCTTCATTGGCTGCTGTTTTTTGGCTATAGCCAAGGCTCGCAACCATCGCGAAAATAAAGAGCAGGAAATGTTTTTTAGTCAGCATTAAAGGGTGTGTGTTTTTCGAAACGCAAATTAAATCAATATAAGGGAATAAAGGATTGAATACTTTTTCACATTCGTTTATAACCTAGAACGCAGGGAGGAGGTGGATTAGTATGTGGGGGTGGGGGAAGTTGGAAAAAGGGAAAATTTGCAATTGGCAAAAAGGGGAAATTGGCAATTTGCAATTGGCAAAGATTTCGGTAGCGACATGGATATATCTTTTAAAGTATATTTGATTGAATTGTTGGAGGGAGGGAAACGGACACTGAGCGGAGCCGAAGTGGTAGTGGGAGGTTGGCAATTGGGAAAATTTGCAGCCTTCGATACCCTTCGATAAACTCAGAGTGACTCAGTCTGACAAAATGCAATTTGCAATTGGCAAAGATTTAGGTAGCGACATGGATATATCTTTTATTGGATGTTTAATTGTCCTTCGGGAAGGAGGCAAAAGGTAACGGACACTGAGCGGAGCCGAAGTGGCAGTGGGAGGTTGGCAAAGGGAAAAATTGGCAATTGGCAAAGATTACAGTTGCGACTTGGATATATCTTTTAAAGTATATTTGATTGAATTGTTGGAGGGAGGGAAACGGACACTGAGCGGAGCCGAAGTGGTAGTGACTTTAAAAATTCAACCGCGCCTGCTGTGTTGGGATTTCGGCAATTCGTAAGATCTTAACAATCATTTCTATCATGAGTTGACCGTCATCTGTTATACCTGAATCGTTGACACCTTTGGCTCTTAAATCGTAATATTTAAGGAATCCGAAGATTTGTTCAATAAAGATGGGTGAAAAGTTAATGCTGGCAACCCTGTAACTTTCTATAAAATATTCGTTGATGCCAAGGGCTGAGGCAATCTCTTTCTTCGTCCTGCTTTTCATGCCATGGTAAAGGTAAACCTTCGTAAAGAAACCAAATAGGTTTGCAATAGTAGGTATTAGGGCATGACTCTTAATATTAGCTGCAAAATAATTGGCTATCTGTACAGCTTTATTGAAATTCTTTTCACCAAGTGCATTTTGCAGTTCAAAAATATTATAATCCTTACTGATGCCAATGTTTTGCTCAATATGGTTGATAGAAATTAGGCCCACCTCAGGTTTTAGGTTCACCATCATGCGGTCTATTTCGCTGGAAATTTTAACTAAATCGCTGCCGAGATAATCTACAATTAATTGAACAGCACTTGGTTCTATGCTTTTGCCCCTGTCTCTGATAAACTTTTCTACCCAAGGACTTACTTCATAATCGCGCATCCTTTCGCTGGTAAAGTGTGTAAACTTGCTGAACATCTTGCCTACTTTCTTTCGCTTATCCACTTTTTTACCTTTGTAACAAAAAACTAGGATCGTAGAGGGAGGAGGTGCATTAAGATAATCTTCGAAAACTTCTATATCATCTAAATTCTGAGCTTCTTTAACAATGATAAGAAGATACTGACTCATTAAAGGGAACCTTTTGGCCGCCATTTTAATATCCAAGGCGGAGGTATCTTTACCGTATACAATGAGCTGGTCGAAACTTTTTTCTTCCGGTTTCAGTACATGTTCTTCGAGGGCTTCGGTAAGTGAATCAATAAAATAGGTTTCATCACCTTCCAATAAATAAACAGAGGTAAACTTCCTGTTTTTTATATCACCAATTATTTGGTTGTATTTTATTGTTGTTTGATTGGCCATTTGCGATTAATATATACAGGGCAGTAAAATTAAATATTAATAACAAATAAATTTAATTTTAATTTTGCAACCGTGCAGCTAAATTTTAAACCCTACAATTTTACGATTAAAAATGACAATGGCAATGCACTAATTTTCGACATTATCAGGAAAAAATATGTGTCTTTAAGTCAGGAGGAATGGGTAAGGCAGCATGTAATACGGTTTTTAATTGAGGAAAAAGGATATGGTGAAGGCCTAATTGCGGTAGAAAAATCACTGAAATTCAATGGGTTAACTAAAAGATTTGATCTATATGTGGCTAATAATGACGGCTCACCTCATATTTTAGTTGAATGTAAGGCACCCCATATTAAAATCACGAATGCCACTTTACAGCAAGCTGGGATTTATCAAAAGGAGTTAAATGCGAAATTTGTTTTTATAACGAATGGGATGCAGCATGTTGTGTTGGAATTGAAAGATGGTAAATTCTGTATTATTGATAAATTACCATTGTGTGGGGTATTCTAGAGTCGCAATGCATTGCGTCTCGACAATAATAAAACCATATATTTGCCCCAAAGGCAATCGGTTTGTCGCTCCGGTGTTACAATCGGGGAGGAAAGTCCGGGCAACACAGGGTACCATACCACCTGAAAGGGTGGGCAGCAGGAAGCAATGAATGCTGACAGATAGGGTCGCAGAGAATAACTACCCGGAAATGATGTATTCATTATGCCGGGCAAAGGTGAAAACGGGAGGTAAGAGCTCACGGCATGCATTAGTAATAGTGTGTGGGGATAAACCTTATGGGTTGTAAAACCAAATATACCGGGGAATGAGGGCTGCCCGCCTGAATTAGCTTAGCAATAAGTATATGCCTCGGAGGGTAGGTTGCATTAGATAAATGACAAACATCCTGAACCAGACGCAAATGACGGTTCAGGATTACAGAACCCGGCTTACAGATTGCCTTTTTAATGAGACTCCATATTTTTTTCAAAAAATATGGTTAGTCGAATTAATCCTGACAGCACAGCTCGTCAGGATTCCTCCTCAATATTAATTTCCTGAGTTAAAACTATTGCCTACTGCACAGCTCGTCAGGATTCCTCCTCAATATTAATTTCCTGAGTTAAAACTAATCCTGACAGCACAGCTCGTCAGGATTCCTCTTCAATAATTCATTTACTAAGTTGCAACTATTGCCTACAGCGCAGCTCGTCAGGATTTGCTATTAATGAGATTCCAACTCATTTCATTTGTGCGGCTATAAAGACTAATCTTAATATTTAGAGATTTACCTCACCTGTAAATTAAAATCTACACTATGGGCCTGTGTATCCCTCACCTCAATCAGTGTGTCACCTTGAATATTATTTCCTTTGTACTTTCCATTGGCTGATATATAGTAGAAGCCGCTTTTCAAGTTAAAAAAGTGAGCGTGGGGGCCAAATCCTGGTTCTACCATAGTGGCCAAACTATCATCGTAAACAAGAGGATTAGGTTTTGTTTTACATGCGTATTTGATAAAGCATTTACCCGAAACGCCATAAGTTCCGTTAAGTGTAAAAATGGCAATGTTATATGCGCCGCCAATGCCGCCTGGAATAATTTTCGGTAAGGAAGTACTTGGTATTACGTCTTCCTTATACCCGCAACTAAATGCAACAAAAATGAAGGCCGAGAGGTCAAATAATTCTTCATCAAACAAATATTTACGTTAAAATTTAAAGTTCATGGCAATGGGTCACTTTTGTAGTTGATTTACTATTGCTAAGGTCGATTATGCATTTATAACAATTTTTAAGTCGGAACGTATCTTCTAAAGTGCAAAAAAGTTTCAACCCAAGTATTCATATCACTTTAGATTCAAATAATATAGTTTTCAAATTTAGCGAAACTATATTTCAACGATGTCAAGGATCAAGTTTTAGAATTATTTATGTACTATATAAACTACCATAAAAAGTAAATTTTATCATATATACGGTGGAATTTCAATAACTATTTTTGTATGATGAAAAAAAATGTAAAATATCTCTTAACGTTAATAACTGTGTTTATGGCGACTAATCTAGAGGCAGGGTGGAACAAATACAAGGAATCCACTCTGTCTTATTTTAACTCAATTTATCTTGTCATTAATAAAATTGGGGTTGTTATTAGATTTGTTATAATCATCAATGCCACTGGGATACTAGCCATTTGCCTCATGCTAAATGGGTGCAAGCATAAAACAGGAGAGATTAAACCTGCCAGAAATAAGGACACGGCTATGGTTATATTGAAGGATACTTTTATACACTATAACCCTATTATCAAACCTATAATCACCAAATATTGTATAACCTGCCATATTAATTCTAATCTGTTGCAAATTGAGACTTATGCAGAGGTAAAAAATTCGTCAGATGCAGGCACATTGTCAGAACGGCTTTTTTCGGACAAGGATATGCCGCCAAGTGGCTCGCCAAAACCAACACAGGATGAATTGAACAAAATTAAAAAATGGATAGCTGATGGTTGTAAAGAATAAAATTTTACTTTTCTTTGGGGTAATATAAGATTAATGAATTCAAATATTCCGGTTCATACATTTAAGGAAATGGGCATTGATGAAATAATGGCCCAGATACTTCATTGGAGTGAACCTCCTAAATATAATATTGATGAGATACATTCCCATGATTTTTTCCAATTGCTGGTATTCAAAAGGGGAGGAGGAGCACATGTTATTGATTATAAAAAGGAAGAAATTCATAGGAACTCCATCCACTTGGTGGCTAAGGGAAGTGCCCATCTTTCCAAGCGGAATAAACGTTCAGATGGGTTCACAATAGCATTTAGTAACCTATACTTATCCCAGCTCCAGCAATTCGATCCTACAATTAATTATGGGTCATTTTACAATCAATCATCCGTCTTTAATTTCAATGATAAAGAATTTAAGGAATTGAATATCTTGTTTGTTGAACTGATGAAGAATGAACAAAACTCATCCTACTTTTTAAATATTTTGGCATCTATTCTTTCTAAAATAATTTTGTTGAAGAAGAAGGCCATTGCCATTCCTAAATCAGATCCACTTATTCCTAATTTCATTCAATTTTTGAACGAACATTTTTTGGATAAGGGGGTGGTTGACTTATTTCTTGAGAAGGAAAACATAAGTAAATTGGCCTTTGCAAGGAAACTAAAGAAAGTAGCCAATACCACTTCTGGTCAATTGATAAAAGAAAAGATACATTTTGAGGCCAAGAAATTACTCTATACCTCAGATCTAAGTGTAAAGGAGATTGCATATAATCTACAGTTTGACGATGAATCTTATTTCTGTAAGATGTTCCGGCAGACGGAAGGCGTGAGCCCGAATGAGTTTAGGAGGAGGTGCCAGCTTTAGGGGATTTTTGATTTTGAGGTATTAGATTTTTGATTTTAAAACATTGGGCGTTAATTTTATAGTTGAGGCAATAGGTTGCACGTGTTAACTTTGCAATAAGGTTCTGCAAAAATCCAAAAATCTTATCACGTTAACCATTTATTACAGCTATAAATTACGACGATAAACAACATACGACCCACGATGAGGTCAGATACCCACCTATATTTCGTTTTTATAAACATTTAATCCCTTCAGGATTAACCCAACTTGCAGCAAATCTGTTAATAACCGCACTATTTACCAACAATTTGAGCTGTTTGATTTGAAAGATTATTGATATTGCTGTATTTTAGTTTTAAAATTGGTTTGTAGTACACAGGGGGGTATTGTATAGTTGA
>JBBQIF010000136.1:0-7231 GCA_038324665.1 Bacteroidia bacterium | reverse complement strand
CTAGTGGCTTTAGTTCTTCTAAATCGAAATTTTCATATTCCTCTAAAAGTGCCCCATGTAAAGAAAGGAAATTCTGCTTATCTGTTAGAAACAAATTAAAAAAAGTCTCAAATGCTTCTTTATTATCTGCAAACAATAATTTACCTAATTCAAGGAGTGAAGAATTGTTCATTCTTTTTTTTCTAAACGCTTGAATTGAAAAAACGATAACAATTGTAATGATGGCTATGATAACGGTGTGCATGTTTTTAACTTTTTGGTTTTATGACACTAAAGGTGTGAGGCATTTTCCTTGTTTTCTCAATTATACCCAAACCAGCTAGGTTTCCTAAATCTTCGCAAACCTAGCTACGATTGGCATAATTTCACTATTATTTTTCTAATTTAGTAAGGGCCGCGCCTTTATGTGCCGCAATATGATCTGTTTTATTACTCTTTATTTCAAATTGAGGTTCTTCTTTCGTAGCACGGTGTGTATAACCTTTATAATCAAAATCTTTAGTATGAATTTTAATGATAGTTCCTGAAACTCTGCCTGCTTCGGAGTTCCAACTTACATTATCGCCAATTTTAAATTTAGTCTTCATAATCGTATTCTATTGCAAATTTAGGTTTAAATATTTTCATCAGAATATATTACTGCACCATCAACAATTCTGGCTGGTGCAGTAAAACTGTGTTCCTTAAATTTTCCCGTTCCCATAAAATGCAGAACAGTCCAATTTCTAACCTTCAAATAATCAGATAACATAGAGCGATGACATCTCCACCAAACAGCCTCGGAACACATATAAGCGGTTGGTTGATTAATGGCTAGCAGTTCAAGTTTTTCAATCGCCATTTCAAATTCTTTACTTTCCATATAATCAGCATAAGCTCTGAACGACGTATTATTCCATCGTGTGTTTTTTGAATCTTTTTGCACCTTTCTTCTTCCGCCCAAATCTGCCGAATGGATGTATCGAATCCCAACTTCCTCTAGCGACACCATTAACTGCTCTTTGTCGAATTGAGGAAACTTACGAGAGCCGGGCAAACGCCTTATATCTACTAGAATTTTAATGTTAAAAGATTGCAACATTTCCAAAAACTTAGCAAGTGTATGGGTGGAATGGCCAATTGTATAGACCGTATGAGTGCCTTCTTTTTTCATTCAGAGGTATTTAATGATAATAAATATTTGTCTATAAAAAGTTGCTTATCTTTGGACTTATACTGCTGAATGTATCTTGGATGTTCCAGAACTTCAATGCTATCAAACAACTTTTCTTCCTTGTTTAACTTTTTGATGAAATATGCGTTTTTCTTGCCGAGCACAAAAACCTGAGAAGTATCTAATCCCATACTGATGTGTTTTTTTAAAGACATAATCATAAAATCTTTTACCACTTCGAAAAGCACAGGATCATCATAATAATTAGCATTAAGCCATTTGCCGTCCTTTGATTGACGGACAATGGCTAAAGGAAAGGGAGAGTTGATGTAAAATTGATCATAAAAAACATTTACTCCTCCATACGCTGCAATTACATCATACATAAAAACAGATGAAATTTCGTGAGTATGTGCCGATTCCATTTTAATGCCACAGACGCTTTCGAGTCGTTTTGTATCCGTAAATGGCACACCTGTCACGCCTGCTCCATGACGGCTCGGATTAATGCCGATAATAAATTTTCTTTGATTTGAATCATGGTAAAACTTATGATAAAACTGCTGCATTACTTCCATCGTTTCAGGTTTATCCATGTATGGGTTGATTACCTGAAAATCAATAGGAAGTTGACCCGAATAATGTAAATGCTTATTGAAATAAATTACTTTTTCTCCAAATGTTTTTGACATATTATTTTCAGTTATTGTCTTATTCTGCTATGTTCTTCATCTTATTCACTTATACTCAAATCAGATAGAATTTCGATAAATCTAAAACCTACTTACGATGACATAATAACAAAAGAACAAAGATACTATTGTTGCATATCAATTTTTACAATATGAGGCCAATTTCAGAATTGTAGTTTTTTCTACATCCAAACGAATAGGTTTACAACTTCTGGGAAAAGACACCCTTCAATGGCAACAAAATCGCAACGCATTGACTTGTTTAAATTGCAAATTATCCGAATTGTACACCCGACAATATTAAATTCTTAATGATTTCCTCATACCATAATTTCAATTTCCACACCATCCAAATCATTTGAAATAAACAATTGGCAAGAAAGGCGAATGTTGTCATCGTCATAACCCATTTTTGACAATAATATTGGTTCGTTTCTTTCCTTTGCTATTGAATTTCCAGACAAACCAATGATTCTAACTATACAGGTTGCGCATCTGCCCATACCGCCACATTCCCCAAATTCATCTAAAAATAATTTATCTTTTAGCAAGAACATTAAATTCCTGTATTCTCTCTCATAAGTTTGTATAGCCTGCTTCGTACTATTCTCAGTAACAGTAAAATTTATTACATGATCCATTATTCCCAAAAAGTGTCTGACAAGTTATCACAAAATTTTTCTTCAGCATGACTGATATTGATGGCTTCTAACTGCTTCAAGGTGGCTACGCTTTGAATTTCCTTGAATAAAACACGTTCTTCAAAACGGATGTGACTTTCCAGTTCCTTCTCAATCTGGCTAATATTTTCGGATGTTGCCGTTATTTCTTCAAATAACCTTTTTAAGCTTTGATGATCTGCAAGTACTTTTTTAATATGGTTATTTTCATTTCCAAGAATAGGGAATAAATAAAGTTCTTCTACTTCTAAATGAGGGCGTAGATGATTTAGATAAAACCAGTCTATATACTTTTTTATGCGAATCACATCCACGTTCTTCTTAATTCCTGCTCGTATTTTCCAACAGAGCAACAATGCGTGGTGGTGTTCATGGCTAAGCGGTGTTAATAAAGCATTGCGTTTTATCGGCTTTGTAATTATATGTTGATGTAAACGTTCAACAATCTTTGCAGTAGCAGTATCAGAATACATCCCATAGGCGTTTACAACGATGCCTTTAATTTTTTGCTTAACAGATGACACAGCAAACACAATCATTTCATCCCCTGGGTCAGAATTTCCTTCAAAACGATAGGTTTCATCAATTTCAAATTCATTTGGTGAAAGCCTCGCTGCAGTTTTGTTACACAGTAAACATTCTTCATCTGCCAATAGTTGAAAATCTGTCGTGTAACCTCTTTTTGTTAGGTCGTTAATAGCTTCACTTACTGTATTATACAAGTAGGTTGTCATACTTTTATTTTTAATATTTTTTTAGACCATCAGCGTGATTAAATTTTTGAATATGGGTACACCTTGATATTCTTGTGCTACCAATTCTCAGATAATTTATTGTTCCTGAATATTCAATAACAATTTGTTTTTATATAGTTATTTACCCCAGTTGGCTATTTCTTCGGTATTCCACAAGGTTGGAAAAAATTTGCGTTGTTGAAATTCAGGATGCAGGTACTTTTTCCATTCACTTCCACCGGTTGCTGCTTTATTTTCTCCCTTACTGTCTAAATAATGTTGGGCGGTTTGCAGGTGTACCAATGGCCATGCTACATTATACAAATGGTCAAATTCTTTTAATTTTTCAACTAACTTGTCCGAATAATTATCAGATTTCAAAAAAATATCCTCGATAGTTTTTCCTTTAGTTTTATTAGCCAAAGCAACAAACCGATCTAAATATTTTTCTTCAAACTGTCGAAGGGTTAATGATTTTTTTCCTGTATTCCTATTCAACCCGGCATCTTTCCAATAGATATGTTCAAAATATTCTTCTGTGGTCGGGTTGCTTCCGAGTCGTTTTTTCCCTGTTTCGTTCATCAGGTTTTCTAAGCGGGTACAATATATTTCGATTAATCTGAATTGTGCTGATTGAAACCCGCTGGCTGGGGTTAGCGTGCTTCTAAAAGTATTGTAATCTTCATAGTTCATACCCGATTTCATCACATCAAATGAGGTGATTAGCATGGATGTGTACCTATTCAGGCGATTGAGCTTATCTATCCAAATGTTTTCATTAAAGGGTTCATAAATCAATTGTTTAATTTCGTGTACCATCATTTTAAGCACTAATTCTGTTACCTGATGATACATAATAAAGATTTCCTCGTCCTTAAAATTTGTTCGTGGCTTTTGAAGTGTTAGTAAGGTATCCACTTCTACATAATCCCAATAGTTAATTGGTTTTGCATGGAGTAATCCTTTTAAATAGGTTTCCGGATTTTCTCCCAATTGCTGATATTTATTTTCAATATCATTTATAATTTCATTTGATTTCATATTTATTTTTTTCTAATAGTAAAATTCCATAGGCGGTTAAACAGGTAACTTTAATAACTTCCATTCCCACATAATAAAAATGCAGGTTGGATGGTGTTACTTCTTGTGCTTGTATATGCATTTCAGCTCTTACATCCAATGCAGGCAATAACCAAAAAGTTTGTATTATGAGTAAAATAAATGGTATTCCAAAAAACAAACCTGCGCCTGCTCGGATAATATCTTTTTTAAAAATGTAATTACCGATAATAACTAAAGCAATAACCCATTCCACTTTATTGAGCGCGCCAAAAACCAATCTACCAATACCTAACCCTATAGGAATCGAAACACCTGGCGCAGAAAATTTTAGCCATGCTTCCATAAAACTGATGGCACAAACAAATCCTATCCATAGAAAGGTAGCAGCCAATGCGATAGGGTATTTTACAGTTGTCATAATAATGGCATTGCAGAATTATTTTTATAATACTCTATTTTAGACTGAAATAATTCTGCCATTCTCGCTCCTTGCCATTTAATTTTTTCGGCTTTTTCTCCGATAAATAACTCATCTACCGTTGCATTAAATAGCTTTAGCCAGGCATCAAAATGCAACTTAGATACGGGCAATCTGGCATGGGGCAAAAAAGGACTGCCTTGATACGTATGTTCCTCCAATGAAACGGTTTGCCAAAAACGAACCATTTTTTCAAGATGTTGTGGCCATCTGTCTTCTATTCTATTATTAAAAACATCTTTCAATAACTCGTCGTTACGTACTTTTTCGTAAAAACTATCCACTAACAGTTTAATATCCTCTATATTGTGTAGGTCATTTTTCATCTATCAAATTTTTCACTTTAAAGGCTATAGTTCGTAATGATATAATAAGCTGCCCATCCCATAAAGAGCACCAGCAAAATCCACAACCAACTTGGTACACTTTGCGGCGTTTCACTCCCTTCTATTACAAATTTCTTTTGATTTCCTTTATCATAAGCGTGAATCATTAATGGAATTACGCCATCTACGACTTTGTTTTCTGTTAAACCTTCCACTGCGATAGAAGGACCGTTTCTTACCGTAAATTTGATTTTTTTAATCCCTTCTCTGCCCAATGGCGATTTGCTTACTAATTTAAGTATATGTTCTCCATCAATCAGCTTCCGTGTATCTAGGTCAAATTGTACAGGTGCTGACAATTCTGCAATTGGTATCAATTCGTCATCAACAAACAGTGTTATTTTGCTCTTCTCTTCTATCATTATATTTAATAGTTTAAAATTGATTGTTTGATATGATTTGCATTTTTTTCTCCTGGTTTAATTAAATATTTTAGTGAAAAAACAAGTGTCAATATTGTAATAAAAGTAATAATTACTATAATAACCCAGTCCCAATTACTTTGGGGCCCTGCTCCGTGCGTTAATCCCTGCGTAATTTTTGGTTGTTGTTTTTCACATGCAGAGCAAGCGACCGAAATTTGAACTGACAAAGTAAAGACAAGAATTAAAAATACTTTTATTCTCATAATTTTATTTTTTAGCTGTTAGGTTAATGAAATCCATTATTTTCTTTACTTCTTCTGGCGTAACAGTTTTGGCCGTATTGCCCCAACTTGTTTTTTCATGATTAATGATGGCGGTTACTTCTTCAGGCGTTAAATTATTGGCCGTTCCAACTGCAGTCATCACAGCATATTCAGGTCTTGCATCGTAGCCTTGCATAATGATAGTTACATACAATTCAAGGTTGTCACCTAAAACAATCGGGCTTCCCTTTAGTGGAGGGAATGCACCTTTCAATCCTTCACCATTCTCTTGATGACAACTTTGGCAATTTTTCGAATAAAGCATGGCGCCGTCTGGCAGAATTGAAGTATTATTTTTATTTGTAGTTGGTTTCTCTTCTTTCTTATATAAAAACTCCGGGGATATTTTTCCATCAGGGAGTGGTGCTTGTTTTAAACTTTGCAAATATTCAACTAGCTGAATAGCCTCCTTACTGGCAATTATCTTTCCTACAATCCCTTTCCTATATTTATCTGGGAGGATTACTTCCACTTCACCCTTAGTTACACTATCTTTCTCTATAAATAACCATTGATAGGCCGGCATGATAGATTTTTCTACAACAGCCCGTGGTTGATATAAATGCAATAAATGCCAAGCAAGGCTAGATTGTCTAATTCCGATATTAGTAAGATCTGGGCCGGTTCGTTCAGTGCCCATTAGTGTGGCAGTATTTCGCCAAAAATCGGTGCGCTTGATGCCTGCATAATCTGCCGCTATTCCTGGTCTGGTGCCCCACATTTTATCCATGTCCACATTTCTAACCTGCTGGGTATGACAAGCTACACAACCATTTGAAATAAAAATCATTTTACCAGCCATTTCATTGCTTGTTAAGGGCATTGCGTTAGGCAGTGGGGCATTGTTCTTCTGATTATTGATTGCAGGGAGAATTGCAACGATAATGGTTAGTCCAACAAATAATGCCAGGGCTGTTGCGAATAGTTTTTTATGGTTATCGAAGAATTCCATTTCGTTTATTTATTTTTTTGCTTCTTTTAAATCCAATTCTGTCTTTGCTTTTAAAATATCTATGGGCGATGTAGGTATCTCTATTGTTTCCTTCTTTCGCACCATTACATAAAAATTATAAGCAAATAAAATATGAGAAAACCACATCAAAGTACCCCCTATAGCTCGCCATAGCCAATATGGAGCCATCAGTTCCACGCTATCTATAAATGGCTTACCCTCTATCCACATTAATCCTCTAAGTGTAGAGCCGTACATTAATGGAACGGTATAAAATAACAAGCCGATCAGTGCCAGCCAAAAATGTGCTCCCACTGTAATTTGCGATGGTTCTTTTCCGGTAAGTCTGGGCACAATGGTATAGATAAATCCCCATAGCATAAATGTGATTATACCATACATGGTT
>JBBQIF010000135.1:0-7234 GCA_038324665.1 Bacteroidia bacterium | reverse complement strand
GGGGAATTTACCACCTTAGTCACGTAAGAGCACGTAAGAAGAAGACGCTGAAGCGTCTTGGAGAACCCTAATAGCTAGTGAGTGTCTGCAAGGTCTTTAGTAAACTTAAGGAATGATTCCCTTATGTGTTCTATACAGTTGCAAAATTATACAAACGACTGTAATAGCAAGACTTCAACGGAAACCCTTTTTGAATTTATTCAAAAAATTCTAACGTGTTCTAAGGTGCCTTACGTGGTAATGGTTCTAAAAAGCTAAAATCAAAGGGGAATTTATCACGTTAGTCACGTAAGAACACGTAAGATGAAG
Source organism: Bacteroidia bacterium (assembly GCA_038324665.1). GTDB lineage: Bacteria > Bacteroidota > Bacteroidia > NS11-12g > UBA955 > JABMMZ01. The sequence goes on along the minus strand of JBBQIF010000135.1, from coordinate 6,925 downwards.
ACGCTGAAGCGGCTTGGAGCACCCTAATAGTTAGTAGAGTGTCTGCAAGGTCTTTAGTACACTTAAGGAATGATTCCCTTATGTGTTCTATACAGTTGAAAATTATACAAACGACTGTAATAGCAAGACTTCAACGGAAACCCTTTTTGAATTTATTCAAAAAATTCTAACGTGTGCTAAGGTGCCTTACGTGGTAATGGTACTAAAAAGCTAAAATCAAAGGAGAATTTACCACGTTAGTCACGTAAGAACACGTAAGAAGAAGACGCTGAAGCGGCTTGGAGAACCCTAATAGTTAGTAGAATGTCTGCAAGGTCTTTAGTAAACTTAAGGAATGATTCCCTTATGTGCTCTAAACAGTTGCAAAATTATACAAACGACTGGAATAGCAAGACTTCAACGGAAACCCTTTTTGAATTTAATCAAAAAATCTAACGTGTGCTATGGTGCCTATGGTGGTAATGGTATTAAAAGGCTAAATTAAGGGGAATTAACCACCCTGAAAATTTTAGACTAGGGAATTTATAAATTTTAAAATCAATAAATCAATAAATTATCGACTTTAAGTAAACAAAGCTTTCATTTTTGAACCAAGCCAAGCTATTCCCTTTGCAGGTTCTTTCAATTCACCATTCCATCCATCGCCCATTTTTAGCATATTTCTATAAAAATAACCGGGTGTGATCTTCCATTTTTTCATAAAGGTTTTGCGTCCGTTATTCTTTTTAACTTTACCGGTGGATTTGCTCATAAAATGATACACCCGGCTTTCACCAATTCCTTTGAAATATCGAACACCCTCTTTCCATAATTTCATTGAAAAATCAGGGTCGCTATACATCCCTGGACTGAATTCATCACTATACCCTCCTACCTTATCCCACAAAGCTTTTGGTACTACATTTGGTGGCCAGGTAGCCCCGCTCCAATCGTGCATCATGATATTTTTACTCGCCTCCATCAACTCCTTTTCTTTAAAATTATGGACATCCCCAAAATCAAATCCTTGGAGGATATTTTTATCCTTGCCATGCAGTGGTTCTATCATGGTAGCCGACAGAAAAAAATTCTGATGTGCTATGGTTTCTATTTCTCTTACGAGATAAAAATCCCATCCCGGCAAAGCGAACATATCATCGTTGAAATAACAGATATATTCCATTGTTGCCAACTCCGACGAAAGGTTTAATGCTTTGCAAATACCAATATTTTCATGGCTATAAGTATATTGTATATTCTCTTCATCGGCCCATTCCTTGCTGCCATCTCTGCCCTCATTAATGTGCAAAATAATCTGGTGTTGAAAACTGGAATTCCTGCGAATACTTTCAACGCACATTTGCAAATAGGGTAAATTATTCCAGGTAGGGATTAATATGGTGAACATGGCAGATTACAAAGAAAGACAAAAAAAATGATTTTATAATTCCTTGCTCAGTTCATCTGTTATCCTTTGACAAAGCATATCCATAATGCGTTTGCTCATCTCATTTTTGTCATCAAGAAATACCGTCATTTCTTCTTCACTTAGCAACCCAATCACCATGCCAAGTATAGTATTCCTAGTGGCCAAATCTTTCTGCAGGCGCTGTTGTACAAAGGGATTCAATTCTATTTTAAATTCAGGAAGAACGGCTCCCTTCAACTGACTCCTGAAAAAAGACACCAACACATCGTTCTGAAATTTCAAAATGGGTCTGAGAGTCTTATTCTGAAATTCTTCCTTTGGCAAACTGGTTCTTTCGGCATCTGTGCTTATCTCTGAACGCAACTGCAATAATTGTTCTGTCCTGGTCATGCTAATACTAACAAGCAGCAGGACAAACAGTTTCAGATCTTGATAAATTTAAAGGGTTAAGCTTTTCTTACTTTGGAACAGACAAAGCACCTGCCTTATCAATCAAAGCCAATAATTCCACCTTATATCCATTTTCATCATTCAACTTAGCGCTCTGCAATAAGGATTTTGCCAACTCATAAGAGGAAGAAGCCTTGTACTTGGAATCCCTTAACATCATTCCATAGACCACTACACCACAAGCATAACGGAAATTATCGCTTGCTTCTTGCCAACTTGCGGAATTCGAAGTTAAGGTCTGTACCAATAAATTACTGAAAACTTCTTTTGGTCTTTTATACCTCAATTTGATGGTGAGCAGCTCATTTCCAAAGTCCATCTCCTTGGTTTTTGCTTTCTGGTACTTTAATTCAATAAAACCGGGCACTTCCATTGTACTTCCGGCAGGAATAATTTCATACAAAGCAGTTACCGTATGACCTGCTCCCAATTCACCGGCATCTTTGCTATCATCTGCAAAATCATGGTCGGCCAATTTTCTGTTTTCATACCCTATAAGGCGATACGCTTTCACAAACTTAGGATTAAATTCTACTTGTATTTTTACATCCTTGGCAATGGTAAGCAATGTGCCTGTGAGTCCATTTGAAAATACTTTAATCGCTTCCTTAAAATTATCAATATAGAAATAATTACCGTTGCCGTAATCCGCCAAAGTTTCCATTTTACTGTCTTTGTAATTACCCATACCGAAGCCACAAACAGTGAGATAAATGCCATCATTGCGCTTGTCTTCTATCAATGTTTTTAATTCCCCATCACCGCTTACACCCACATTAAAATCGCCATCAGTCACTAAAATAATACGGTTATTACCATCCCCTTTCATGTTTTCTTTGGCCACTCTATAGGCTAATTCAATACCCTGGCCACCGGCGGTAGAACCACCTGCATTTAAGTTATCTATAGTCCTTTTTATTTTTTCATTGGCCGAACATTCAGTGGAGCCCAATGCCAGACCAGCTGCACCGGCATAAGTAACTATGGCTATGCGGTCTTTGGGGCGCAATTGATCTACTAATAATTTAAGTGATTGCTTAACTAGTGGTAGTTTATTTTCGACCTGCATGGAACCGGAAACATCAATTAAAAAGACGAGATTACTGAGTGGCATTTTTGAGGTTTCAACTTCTCTTCCTTTAATTCCTATATTCACTAAACGAGTATCTTTATTCCAAGGACATGAAGCGTTTTCAAGATTAATGGAAAATGGACTGGCATCTGTTGGCTGTGGATAAGTGTAATCGAAATAATTGATAAACTCTTCAATGCGCACTGCATCTTTTGGCGGCAATTGATTGGCCTGTAACATCCTTCGGGTATTCGTATAGGAGGCATTGTCAACATCAATGCTAAAAGTAGAAAGCGGGTTATTGAAGGGATTCATGTATTCATTCTCCATCAATGGGGCATAAACTTCACCATTATCATTGGGTTTAAGGTAAATAACTGATTGTTTTTTGCGCCTGAAAATATCCTTGAATTTTCCTGAAAAACCCTTGGAGGTCTCAATTTTATTGCCTTTAAAAGTTTCTACTTTTGATTTGTTGATTGTGGCATAATCCTTTGATTTTGATTTCGCTTTACTCATACTTCTGACTTTGCCATGTCTCTTCTTACCTGATTTAGTAAGGCTTTTTTGGTTCATTGTGGTTGAGGTAGTGCTATGCGACATCTTACAAGATTGCTCCTTATTACAGCTAACACGACATGCCTGAAGCACATACAACTTCGTTTCAATATTTAGGTCAACATTAATTGTATTATTGGGTGTTACTTCAATTGCAGGATTTTCATAGTCCTTGTATCCTCCCATGCTAACTTTAAGTATATAAAAACCGGGATCTACATTTAAAAAACTAAACCTACCATTAGGATCTGTGGTCTTCTTATCTGCAAGATAATCTTCTTTGTATAATAGGATGACTGCATTATGAACCGGTTTGCTAGTTTCATCTTTTACATAGCCTTTTATAGTGCCTGCATTATTCTGTTTTACCTCTGCCTTTTCCTTCTTTACATCTAAGGATGGCGTCTCTATCAACCATATCGGGGAATAGCACTGGCTCTTCAATATCAATTCTTTGGCTTCCTTTTCTTTGGCAAGTGCGGTTGTGGTATCCTGCAAAGCCATAAGCACATTGCTTGGCTGCCCTAATGAAGAAGGGGCTAACATAACCCTTAAGGTAGGCGCCAGCAAAGTACAAATCATAACTATACCTGCAAATAGGATGATGTTTCGCTTTAACTTGTCATTTTTTTCAGGTGAAATTGCATAACATCCATCTGCTGATGGGGTGTTAAAGATAAACTGATACGATGGTTTTAAGAATTTTGTGAACATAACTTGATGGATTAAAAAATTAAACATTTTCAGCATCAGGGACCTGTTACCCTATTATTTTTTTTGACGGGTAAAACTGATGCTTACTATTTAAAAGTCGTAGTTGACTTTATAATTATTAGACAAGCCTAATTTTGGAAATGCTGCAAAAAATCGTTTTTATTTTTTTAGGCTTAGAAATCAGATCTCTAATTGTTTGTCATCTTATTTGCGGAAAAAGGCAAATAAGTCGCCAAACGATATATATACATAATTCTTTAATCCCAAAGCTGCTGCCCAGGGTTATTCATGTTCGACCACTTCGCGGTTGCTAAATAAAAGTTAAGTAAGGATTAATTAGTATTTTGTGCCAGACTTTTGCGTAATTTCTCAATCTTCTCAAGTGCATCCGCCTTTTTCTGACGCTCCTTCTCCAATACTTCAGCTTTGGCATTGGATACAAATCTATCATTGTTCAATTTAGCATCTACAGATATTAAAAAGCCCTCTAGATAAATGAGTTCCTCTTGCATTTTCCGGCGTTCTTCGGCTTCATCAATTGCTTCTGCAAATGGAATATATACCTCGTCAGCACCTATCAGACAACTCAAATATTTTTCAGGTTTTGCACTGTTATAAGTGATAGCAGAAACATTCGCTAATTTACAGATAATGTTTTCCCATATTTTATAGTTGTTCTCATTTTCCGTCTTTACTACTAATTCAAAAGCTACCTTAGGTGATAGTCCTTTGCTGTTGCGGATATTCCTTATCTCCGGGATAATTCCTAAAGCTTTATCATCGAAATTAGCCTCAACTTCCTTTGCCACAGGGAACACTGTAACAATCATAGGTTTGTCAGGTTTTCCATCATGCAACAAATGGAATAATTCTTCCGTAATGAACGGCATGAAGGGATGCAAAAGTGTGAGCACTCGTTCAAAATTATGCTTTACCACCAACTGCGTAATTTCATTAATTGGTTGGCCATACACTGGTTTCACCATTTCGAGGTACCATGAACAGAAATCGTCCCATATCAACTTGTAAGTGGTCATTAAGGCCTCGCTCAGTTTATAATCCTTAAACAGGTTGAGGATATCATTCACCGCAGTCTGGTATTTCATTTCAAACCATAGCGCGGATAGTTTATTCGATGCCAGAATCTCTTCACTTATTTTATCATCGCTCACCGTTTTCAAGCCTTCGATTAACCTGTAAGCATTCCAAATTTTGTTACAGAAATTTCTGCCCTGCTCTACATTTGATTCATCAAAAAGGATATCATTGCCAGCAGGAGAACTCAATAACATGCCCATGCGTACACCATCTGCACCGTATTTTTCTATCAACTCCAAAGGGTCAGGGCTATTACCCAATGATTTGCTCATTTTACGCCTCAGCTTATCGCGAACAATCCCTGTATAGTACACATTTCTGAATGGTTTTTCGCCACAGAAAGCATAACCTGCCATCACCATCCTGGCGACCCAGAAAAAGAGAATATCAGGACCAGTTACCAAATCATTAGTAGGGTAATAATAGTTAAAATCTTTTTTATCTCCTTCCTTAAAACCATCAAAAACCGAGATAGGCCATAGCCAACTGCTGAACCATGTATCCAGCACATCTGGATCCTGGGTTAAGCGTATTTTAGGAGGACTATTTTTCACACCGGTACTGTGTTGTACATTCCTTGTATCGAGGTTAACATGCCTTTCAACTAAGTTTGAATTATCCTTTAAAGTTGTTTTAGAGGTATGGTTGGCGAACAGTAAAATAGCTTCGCTTTCGGTTTTAGCTACTACATAATTCCCCTCATTATCATACCAGGCAGGTATGCGCTGCCCCCACCATAACTGGCGACTGATGTTCCAATCTTTGATATTTTCCAACCAGTGCTTGTAAACATTTTTAAATTTAGGAGGATGGAATTTTATCTCATCATCCATTACCGAAGAAAGCACTTGAGGATAACGATTCAAGTATTCCTGCATATTGACAAACCATTGGGTAGAAATTTTTTTTTCTATTACGGCATCTGTCCTTTCGCTATGTCCAACGGTATTTTTAATATGCTCCGTTTTCGTTATCAATCCTTGCTCTTCAAGGTCCTTAACAATTTGTTTACGGCAAGCAAATCTGTCCATACCAGCATAAGCGCCGGCACGAGGATGAATTTTGCCATCATCATCCAATACATCTATTATTTCCAAGTTGTGTTTTTCGCCAATCTTGTAATCATTTTCGTCGTGCGCAGGAGTTACTTTAAGGCATCCTGTGCCAAATTCAATATCAATATAATCATCCGCAATTACTTTTACCACTCTGTTTACTACCGGGACAATAACGGTTTTACCTATCAGTTCTTTATATCGTTCATCATTGGGATTTACACAAATGGCAACATCGCCCATTATGGTTTCAGGGCGTGTAGTAGCCACTTGCAAACCGCCCACTTCATTGTTAAAGGTTTTCTTGGTTTGTTCGGTAAATTTGTAAGTTACATAATATAAATTGCTCTGTGTTTCCTTATAAATTACCTCTTCATCACTCAGGGTTGTTTTGCCTGCGGGATCCCAGTTTACCATTTTGGTGCCTCGGTAAATAAGGCCATCTTTATGCAATTTGATAAAGGCATCGATAACCGCATTGCTAAGATCTTCTTCCATTGTAAAACGGGTGCGCTTCCAGTCGCAACTAGCACCCAGTTTTTTTAACTGGTCGAGGATAATACCCCCATA